>JAZRVS010000084.1:0-2925 GCA_045599365.1 Bacteroidales bacterium | reverse complement strand
TTGTCGTTTTTCCAAAATTTTCTATTTCCCAAGAGCAAAATCAAAGATTTTTTCAAAAACTGATAAATTTCTCAGTTTTTCTCAATCTGAAAAGTTTGCAGCATAAAAAAAGAGACTGCTCTTTTGAGACAGTCTCTTTTTGTTATATCTCTTCAATTCTAAACATTGGATTTTCTCCTGGTCGCAATTCCAACACATGATGTTCACAATTCAGTCGTTCTGTTGGATCATGAGTTACGTGTAACATTGTAGTTGTTCCTTTTTCTGCAATTAATTCCAAAAGATGAAGGATTTTTTCACGATATTCCTCATCAAGTCCATGACAAGGTTCATCTAAAATAAGTATAGGAGGACATTTCACAACGGAACGGAGTATCAGCATTGCACGTTGTTCTCCATAACTTAAATCTCGGAACAATTCTCGTTCACGACCAGCAAAACCGCCAAGGGCAAGCCATTTATCGGCTACAGTCATTTCCACTCCTGTTGGAGCACCGTACAAACCAATAGAATCTCGAAAACCTGAAATTATAAGATTGCGTAAATTTGTACCTCCAACCATTCTATATTCAACGTGAAGACGATATGATACAATGCCAAGTTTTTGTTTTATATCCCAAATTGACTCTCCAGAGCCACGTTTTTTTCCGAACAAACGAACGTCATTACAATAAACCTGCATATTGTCGCCTGTAATCAGTTCCAAGAAAGTGGTTTTTCCAGAACCATTTGGACCGCGAACTAACCAATGCTCGCCTTTTTTCAGTTTCCAATTCAAGTCAATCAAAACTTGATGATTACCCCACCCCACATTCACGTGATTCATTTCTACCAGCAAATCTTCGGTATCTGCGGTTTCTTGTTTTAGCGAACTTGTATTTGCAATGGTTTCCGTCAAATTCGTTGACAATTCTTCTTTTTTCGTTGACTTTTCAACATTGTTTTGTTCGTGCTTTTCAGCCCGCTGAGCAACATAGTCATCTTTCGTTCCATCAAAGACAATTTGTTTATTGGCAAATTCAACCACATTTGTTATTGCATCTGGAATTTCGTGCCAACGTTCCATACACAAAATGATATGGGGATATTTGGATTTGCCAGTTTGTTGAGATGAAACAATGGTTGCAAAAAAATCAAATAAAATCTTACGACTTTCGGCATCCAATCCAGCAAACGGATCACTCAACACGAGTAATTTCTTACCAGAAATCAATGCGCGAGCAAGTAATGTACGTCGAATTTCACCCGTTGACATATATTTCAAACCTCTGTCAAGAATTTTCTCTATTCCACAAAGCTGTACTGCGAAATGAGAATCCATTTCTACTGCCCACGTTGGCAACTCGTCAGATTTTTTTAACGGACCAAGTACGCCCTCAGCAATAAATCTACGACCCGTACGACCAATATCAACTCCGCCCTCCACATAATCACTTTCATCATTATTACGTTCTTCTTCAATTAGTTTGGCTGCGCGTTCCAACGAAACCAACTCAACAGAATCGGAAAAAATAGTAGAAAAAGAACCCTTTGATTTAGACAATGAATTTGGAACAAACGTCATTGTACCAGCAAGTGCATTCACAAAATCAGCTTTCCCGCCACCATTAGGACCAATAACGAGCCAAGCCTCACCATTATTCATTTGCCACGACAAATTCGGGACAACAATTTTTTCGTTGCACTCAATTCTGCAATTTTTTATATCTATAAGACTATCCATTGTTTTATGGCAATTTTTTTATCATTGCCGTATATGTATTTTCAAATTTATTTCCTTTCGGAGAACCGAGAGATTCCCAAATCTTATACATTTTTTGTTTTCTATTGTCATCATACGGGTGTGTTCGTAAAAATTCAAACTTCCCTTGCGATTTAGACAAACTATCGGCTTGCATTCTATCAAAAAAATCGGTTAAAGCTATTGGATAATAAAAGCGAGAATCTTGAATATCAGTTAAATATCGAACAGAAAATTCATCGGTCTCATACTCGTGTTTGCGGCTAAAAGCCAAATCAGCGCCACTAAAAGCAAGAGTTTGAACAATCGAACTCAAGAAAGAATTATCCCCAATTAAAATAGACAATAAAAATGATAGTCCATATTCTTTTGTCATCGTTTCTGTACAATGACGACGGTCAGCATGAGCAATTTCGTGTCCTAAAATACTTGCCAATTCAGCTTCAGACTTTACATACTTCAATAATCCTGTAAAAAAAAATATGTACCCACCAGGCGTTACAAACGCATTGAGTACATCATCGTCAATTATGGTAATTGTCCACTCAAAATCATCTTTATATTGAATATGAGAAGATTGTAAAATATTATCACGAATTGATTCCCAATACTCATACACATTCTTATATTGATTTCGAGAAAGAATTGGGTAAGAATCATCCAAAATAATTTCATCAAACACTTGTTTTCCCAAGGCGACATCATCATCAATGGAAAAAAGATTGATACTACGGAATTTACTCTTTGCGTTGTCGAAAAATGATAATTTTGGTTGCTGAAATTCCAAATCCTCATTACTTGTAACATCATCATTTTCAGAAGAATATTCTATAGAAAACGGTTCGTTATCACACTCTGAATCATCAATAGAAGTCTCATTTGTTGTTGAACTAAAATTGCAACTACAAAAGCAAAAACAAACAAAAACGACAAGAATAGTATAGTGTTTCATTCCCATAATCATCTCAATGCGAAATTAAGAAAGAATACAATAAAGTATTTTTTTTTACAAAAAATTTTATCAAGACTTGCACCGAATATAAAAAGTTGTATATTTGCACTGCTTTTACGGAAGCGACGTACATTAACATACGTAAAATTAAAGAAAGCCTCTTTAGCTCAGTTGGCCAGAGCACGTGATTTGTAATCTCGGGGTCGTTGGTTCGAATCCGACAAGAGGCTCA
>JAZRVS010000083.1:0-26570 GCA_045599365.1 Bacteroidales bacterium | reverse complement strand
ATAATGTAACAGAATCGCAACTTAAACAATATCAGCATATTATCAATAAAAGGCCTCGTGAAAAATTGAACTTTGATTCTCCTAAGAATGTTTTCTTTGATTATTTTTAATATTTTCGCACTTGCTACTTGACTCTACTTTATATGAAATCCAACAATATTATAGAGAAAAATTCTGGTTTGAAAGAAAATAAAATCTAAATTTGTTAATTTTCAAAAAATAGAAGTACATTTGCATAACAATAAGTGCACTTGTTAATTACGATTTTCATACTGCACTCTAAAATGAATGTATGAGGCTTGCTTTTCGAGGCAAGCCTTTTTTATTCTATTCATTTCCTTAATTTTTTTCAAATAATGTAAGTTCGGCAATAAATGAAAGTTATTGCCGATTTTATATAAAAATTATGCTGGTTTACCATATCGTCCATGCGAGGTGTGAATAAGTGTTCCGATTTTGCAAAACAATAGATTCATCCTAACAACTGACTGGTTTTTACCCAATAGAAGTATGCTTCGGGAGATTGTCGTTTTAATCGATTTAGCTTGTTTGTTAGAGTTGGTTGAATCGTAAGCGATGATATTGACATTGGGTTGCCATTATATCGTTCTATTTGTGTATTACCTGTTTCGAGAAGAGTGGCGATATATGCGGCACGAGCTGAATCAACAATGGCATTGTCGATGGCGTAACCATCATGAAACATAAACGATTTGATACGAGAGACACCTCGCTGAAGCATCGTAAAATCCCCTTTGCCCTCGGTGCCACGTGTCGCAAGACAAAGGGCGGTCTGTCGGATGTCCTCAAAAATAAGTTTGGGATTATTCTCCATGCCTCTATAAGAAAGTTCCACTTCTGCAATACGATTGAATGATTTTGAAGTGATTTCAAGATTTTTCACAACGTCGAAAAGCCGTGAAACATCATAGAGTTGTTTGATTATTTCCATGCTACAGTCGTGTTCTTTCCCATCTTGTGTTTTCTTAACATACGGTATTCCTGTTGTGTTGGGAGCAAACGCAGTCAATTTGTCTCCAAGAATATCGCCGACAGAGGGTACTTTAACTTTGTTTGGCGTGCCTTCAATATTCAAGAATGGGCCATTGATTGGCAATTCCAGCACCTGTTCATAATGACATTCTTCGTTCAGCACGTCAAGCAGAATGCTTTCCTGCCTTCTACTATCGTCAAGAAAAGCGACATGATAATAGAACTTTGAATGAGACTTGGGAATACTGGAGCTACGTTGTATTCGCTCGACAGGTCGATAATCAATGAAACCGAAGTCTTTGTATGCTTTCAGATATTGCTCGATGTCGGTGCCAGGAGGACAAATTATGTCAATGTCAATAGACAATCTGTGCCGAGCATTTTTCAGCAATAGCATAAGACAACTGCCACCCTTGAAATGAAAAGGGCAATTGGTTTGTGCAAGCATATCCAACAAAGAGAATGCACGAATAACTTTTTCGATGATGTTTTTATCGTTAAAGTGAAGTTCTTGGGATTTTTGTTCAATCCAATTTTTGGTAAAACATTCTTTACTTATCATTTCGAATTTGGTTTATAAGTGAGTTAATTTCATGACTGATATTTCTTCGTCTTGCATAACGCATCAAACGTTGGGTGTTGATAGCATACAGGTCGAAAGCAAGTTCATACATATTCAGCGATTCGGCACCACGCAAATAGTCAAAATCCGCATCTTTTTGAGTATCGACCAGCAATTTTTCAATGGATGGGACTTTTATGCCGTCGACAACCATTAGAGGAGACTCCGTGACGAGTGTTTTTACAATGATACAATTAGTTTGTAGGTCAATGTAATCGGACATAAAATCCGCATCGGGCTGACGATACACGTTTTTATATGTTTTTTTCAGTTGGATAAAAACCGATTCAACAGCATCGCGGTTAGTTTCAACATAAATTGCGTTATTGATGGACAAGTGATGCTGAAAGGAAGACAGAATACTACCATCATAAACACAGAAGTCAGTAAACGGAAGTCCCGCCTTCAATTTGGAATACACCTCCTTGGTCTGCTCGGTAGGCACATAAGAGAATGTTTGTTTTCGTGCAATAGCATATTTTCCCTGACCAACCCGTACCAATTCGTTATCCTTTGCCAAGGAACTAAGGTATTGCTGAGCGGTGACAGGATTCATACCATAATTATTTGCCAAAGACTGGGCATTGACTATGAAGTGGGATTGAGCAAACTCCAGTATTTGTCTTTTACTTGCATTCATATACTCTTGTATTTTTTTACAAAAATAATATAAGTTCGGCAATAAACAAGATTCATTGCCGATTTTATATAAAAATTATGTTGGTCTCTCATATTGTCCATGTGACGTGTGAATGAGAGTTCCGATTTGACACCAGTTTTTAACAAAACGGTCGGCTGTGGTTTCGGGAATGTTTAGCGACTGGGCTATTTCTTGAAATTGCTTTCTGTCGAATGAATCTGGAAGATTATCTAAGAATGTTTGTCGTAAACACAAATATTGAGTTGTTTCTATTTATCCCTCACATACACTCTCACGGTGCTGCCGTTAAAGTTGAAATTCTTTCTCAATTGATTTTCCAAATAGCGTTTGTAAGCGTCTTTCACATATTTAGAGTTGCTACCAAAGAAAACGAATGCTGGATATGGGGTAGGTAGTTGAGTTACATATTTGATTTTTATGTTTTTACCTTTGACGGCTGGTGGCGAGAATCTGTCAATCGCCTCAAGCATAATCTCGTTCAAACGTGCTGTTTGTACACGGCGTTTACGGTTTTCATATACTTCGCGTATTTTCTCCAAAATTTTTTGAATACGTTGTTTTTCAAGTACCGATGTGAAAATAATTGGTACATCGGTAAACGGAGCAATTTTTTTGCGTAGTGCTTCCTCAAACTCTTTTGCTGTGTTTGTGGTCTTTTCTATCAAGTCCCATTTGTTTACGCAAATGACTACGCCTTTATTGTTCTTGATTATTAAATGTAAAATATTCAAGTCTTGTGCTTCAATTCCGTCGTTGGCATCAATCATCAGTACGCACACGTCTGCCGACTCCAACGAACGTATGGAACGAAGAACGGAATAAAATTCAAGGTCTTCGTTTACTTTTTCCTTTTTACGTAAACCAGCCGTGTCAATAAAATAGTAGTCGTATCCGAATTTGTTGAAACGAGTTCCTATTGAATCACGTGTTGTACCAGCAACTGGAGTTACAATATGTTGTTCTTCTCCAATAAGTGCGTTAATAAACGATGATTTACCCACATTGGGACGTCCAACAACTGCAACGTGCGGAATTTCCTCTGTTTCCTCTACTTTTGGTTTGTCTGGCGGAAGAGCCGCAATCACAGCATCGAGCAAATCGCCAGTTCCACTGCCTGTTGCCGACGAAATTGTGAAATAATCACCCAATCCCAACGAATAGAATTCTGTTGCATCGTACAAATATTTTCCGTCGTCAACTTTGTTCACAACGAGGAAGTACGGCTTATTTGCTTTGCGAAGCATGTCAGCTACGTTTGAATCCAAGTCAGTGATGCCACTTTTTACGTCAACCATGAAAATAATCACATCGGCTTCGTTCATCGCCATCACCACCTGTTTTTTGATTTCGCCTTCAAAAGCATCGTCAGATTTTATGGTGACGCCACCAGTGTCAATTACTGTAAATTCGCGTCCGTTCCATACACCTTCGCCATAGTTACGGTCGCGGGTAACTCCACTTGTAGAATCAATTATTGCTTGTCTGTCTTCAACTAATCTGTTGAAAAGTGTCGATTTTCCTACGTTCGGTCGGCCGACAATTGCGATTATTCCACTCATAGCTCAATTTTTTGGGCAAAATTAAGAATTTTTAGAAAACACACCGCGTAGAGCATATTTTTTTACTACCTTCGCAGTCTAAATGATAATTGATTCAAAACAAGATCTATGAGCCTTTTTAATAGTATTTTACGAAAGATATTTGGTGGTACGAAGTCTGAAAAAGATATTCGCGAAATTATGCCGTATGTTGCAAAAATAAATGAGATTGAAGCAAATTTAAATGTTGGTTCGGCAGATGAACTCCGCGCTGCGACAAAAAAATTGCAACAAAAAATTGTTGATGCGGTCAAACCTCAAAAGGATAAAATTACTGAATTACAAGCTAAACTTGAAGAGGAAGATATCACTTCTGTAAATGAACGTGAGGAATTATACAATACTATTGATTCTTTGAAAAAGGAAATTGATGAGGTTATTGCCAAAACTCTCAATGAAATCCTTCCTGAAGCTTTCGCCATTGTGAAAAATACTGCTCGACGTTTTGCTAATAACGAAACTGTTGAGGTTACTGCAACACAGTATGATAGAGATTTATCTACAATATGCCCACATATTACTATAGAAGGCGATAAGGCTATTTGGAATCATACGTGGATAGCTGGTGGAAACCCTGTTACGTGGGATATGATTCATTACGATGTGCAACTTATTGGAGGTACAATTCTTCATCAAGGAAAGATTGCTGAAATGGCAACTGGAGAAGGAAAGACTTTGGTTGCAACTTTGCCTGTGTTTTTGAATGCCCTTGCAGGTTGTGGTGTTCACGTTGTTACAGTGAACGATTATTTGGCAAAACGTGATGCGGAATGGATGGGACCAATTTTCCAATTTCATGGTTTGAAGGTCGATTGTATAGATAAACATGAACCAAATTCCGATGCTCGTCGTCAGGCTTATTTGGCTGATATTACGTATGGTACCAATAATGAATTTGGTTTCGATTATTTGCGTGACAATATGGCTATCCGTCCAGATGAATTGGTGCAACGCGAACATAATTACGCCATTGTTGATGAGGTCGATTCTGTGTTGATTGACGATGCTCGTACTCCATTGATTATCTCTGGACCTGTTGCTAAGAAAACTGGTGGAGACGAATTGTTCGTTGAATATCGTCCTCGTGTTGAACGCTTGTATAACGCTCAAAAAGCTTTGTTTACTAAGACGTTTGCTGAGGCAAAATCGTTAATCGGTTCTCCTGAAAAAGAAAAAGCTGAAGAAGGAGCAAAATTGTTGCTTCGTGCATATAAAGCCTTGCCTAAAACTAACGCTCTTATCAAATTCTTGAGCGAACAAGGTATGAAGACGCTGCTGACGAAGACAGAAAATGTATATATGGCAGAAAATAATAAATATATGCCAATTATCACTGATGAATTGTTCTTCGTTATTGATGAAAAAAATAATATCATCGAATTAACTGAAAAAGGTATTGATTTTCTTTCGTCTGATTTAGATGACAAAAATTTCTTCGTTCTTCCTGATATTGGTGATAAAATCGCTGAAATTGAGAAATCAACTGCTTCGGCTGAAGATAAAGTTAAGGCTAAGGAGGATTTGATTCAGGATTATGCAATTAAATCTGAACGCGTTCACACAATCAATCAATTATTGAAAGCGTACGCTTTGTTCTCAATCGACCAAGAATACGTTGTGATGGACAACCAAGTTAAGATTGTTGATGAACAAACTGGTCGTATTATGGAAGGTCGTCGTTATTCCGATGGCTTGCATCAGGCAATTGAAGCAAAGGAACGTGTAAAAGTTGAGGCTGCTACTCAAACACACGCAACAATTACTTTGCAAAACTACTTCCGTATGTATAAGAAGTTGGCTGGTATGACTGGTACTGCCGAAACGGAAGCTAAGGAATTCTGGGATATCTACAAAATGGAGGTCGTTGCTGCTCCAACAAACAAACCTGTTATTCGAGAAGATTGCGATGATTTGATTTATAAAACTCGTCGTGAAAAATATAATGCGGTAATAGAACATATAGAGGAATTGACGAAAGAAGGCCGTCCTGTTTTGGTTGGTACAACTTCGGTGGAAATCTCTGAATTGTTGTCAAGAATGTTGACTCGTCGTAAGTTACAACATACTGTTTTGAATGCAAAATTACACCAAAAAGAAGCAGAAATCGTTGCTCTCGCTGGTCAACCAGGACATATCACCATTGCTACCAACATGGCTGGTCGTGGTACCGATATCAAATTGACTCCCGAAGTGAAGGAAGCTGGTGGTTTGGCAATCATTGGTACGGAACGTCATGATTCTCGTCGCGTTGACCGTCAGTTGCGTGGTCGTGCTGGTCGTCAAGGTGATCCAGGAAGCTCACAATTTTTCGTTTCTTTGGAAGATGATTTGATGCGTAAATTCGGCTCTGAACGAATCGCCCGCATTATGGATAAAATGGGATTGGAAGAGGGCGAAGTCATTCAGCATTCCATGATTTCGAAATCAATAGAGCGTGCTCAACAAAAAGTGGAGGAAAATTTCTTCGGTATTCGTAAACGATTGTTGGAATACGATGATGTTATGAACTCTCAGCGTGAGGTAATTTATACAAAACGTCGACACGCTTTGTTTGGCGATAGAATTGGTATCGATTTCGCAAATATGATGTACGATGTGTGCGTAAGTATTGTTTCTAATGCTCATGGAAATATTGACTTCGAGGAATTTAAGTTTGAATTGCTTCGCGTTCTATCTATGGAATGTCCTATTGATGAACAAGAATATTTAAAATTGACTCAAGATGAGATAATTGAAAAAATCTATGCTTCGTTGATGGAAATCTACAATAATCGTGTGCAAAAAATTGCAGAACAAGCAAATCCTGTTATTCAAAAAGTGTATACAGAACAGGGTGCTACGTATAAAAATATTGTTGTACCAATTTCTGACGGTCGTCGATTGTTTCAAATTCCTACAAATCTTGAGAAAGCAGCAAAATCTGACGGTCGAGAATTGGTTCGTTCATTCTTGAAAACATTTATTTTGGTTAGCATTGATGAGGCTTGGAAAGAACATTTGCGCGAACTTGACGATTTGAAACAATCGGTTCAAAATGCATCGTATGAACATAAAGATCCTCTTTTGATTTACAAATTTGAATCGTTTGATTTGTTCCAAGCTATGCTCGAAAAGGTTAATAAAGAAGTCGTTTCAAGTGTCTTGAAAGCTCATATTCCAGTTCGGGCCGAAGCGCAAGAAGCGCAAGAACAACGTCGTCGTTCTATGAGCAATATGCAGACACGAAAAGATGATGTTATGCAAGGTCAAACGAATAATATGCAGGATACGCGAGAAAAACCAAAACAAATGCCTGTACATAACGAAATAAAAATCGGTAGAAATGATCCTTGTCCTTGTGGAAGTGGTAAAAAATATAAGAATTGCCATGGTCGCGGAGGTGTAGAAGGTGTTGAATAATTATTATGTAAATATTTTGTAGGGCAGGTTTGAAACCTGCCCTACGTGCATTGTGAGAAATAGTATGATAGAAAAAAAAAGTATAGTAGAATTGCTTGCCGTTGTTGTAGAATTTTGTTCAACTTTGGAACGAGCAAACAATATGTCTAAAAAAGCATTTATTGAAAAAATGCAAAAATTGTTGCCGTTGTTATATCTAAAGGCTGCAATTCTTTCAAAAGGTTTAGAAATAGACGACTATTGTGAAAAATTTGTTACCGAAAATGATTGGGAACAAATACGTCAAATCGTTGAGGCGGTATTAGGTGAACACGATAGCCAAATAGAAATCGTTGAACCTGATAACTTTACTTCTGGAGATAGAGTGAATACTTGTCTTTCGGAATGCTTTGCCGATATTTATCAGGATGCTCGTAATTACGCAGAGCAATGTAAAGACACGACCGATGAAGTGTTAGAGGCTGCAACTTCAGAATTTGTTTTGAATTATAAATTATATTGGGGAACAAGGGCAATTGCAATCCTTTCTGAATTTCATAATTTCTTATTCGCATCAGACACAACGATAGATAAAGAATAGTTTTGGAAAACAATATACAAATTGACAACAAAAATCTGTTTTCAGAAGTCTGGTATCATAATGGAAAGTTCATTACACAAAGAGATTCATCTGACAACTGATAACTGGCAACTGATAACTTATTTACTGCCAAGATGTATATCATTACCTTGTTTTTTTTATTACCTTCGCACGCATAAAATTTTATAGATATGAGTTTACCTTCTCAGTACAATCCTACGGATGTCGAAGCAAAATGGTATCAATATTGGCTCGACAATAAATATTTTAGTTCAAAACCCGACAATCGTGCGCCTTACACGATTGTGATTCCACCACCAAACGTAACTGGTGTCTTGCACATGGGACACATGTTGAACAATACGATTCAGGATATTTTGGTCCGTCGTGCCCGTATGATTGGAAAAAATGCGTGCTGGGTTCCAGGAACCGACCATGCTTCAATTGCTACTGAGGCTAAGGTTGTAAATAAACTTGCAGAACAAGGTATTAAGAAGCGCGATCTTACTCGCGAACAGTTCTTGGAACATGCTTGGAAATGGACCGACGAACATGGCGGTATCATTCTTAAACAACTTCGTAAACTTGGCGCTTCGTGCGATTGGGACAGAACTGCGTTCACAATGGACGAAACTCGTTCCGAAAGTGTAATGAAAGTCTTTGTTGACTTGTATAAAAAAGGTCTTATTTACCGTGGTCTTCGTATGGTGAACTGGGACCCGAAGGCACAAACTGTACTTTCTACGGAAGAAGTTATCTATCGTAGCGAAAAGAGTAAATTGTATTATTTGCGCTACTATATTGCTGACGCAGATACAAATCCTGTTGTTCCAACAAATCAGGAAGGTGAAGTGCTTCACAAAGATGCAAAAGGATATTACGCTGTTGTTGCTACAACTCGTCCAGAAACAATTATGGGCGATACGGCAATGTGTATCAACCCAAAAGACCCTAAAAATCAATGGTTACGTGGTCATAAAGTGATTGTCCCTCTTGTAAATCGTGTGATTCCTGTTATTGAAGACCGTTACGTTGACATTGAATTTGGTACTGGATGTTTGAAAGTTACTCCAGCTCACGATGTAAACGACTACAATCTTGGTAAAACACACAATCTAGAAATAATAGACATTTTCAATCCAGATGGAACTATTTCCGAAGCAGCAGAACTATATGTCGGTCAAGATCGTATGGCTGTTCGCAAACAAATAGCTGTTGATTTGCAGACAGCCGATTTGTTGGAAAAAATTGAAGATTACGAAAATCAAGTTGGATACTCGGAACGAAATCAAGATACAGCCGTAGAACCACGTTTATGTCGTCAATGGTTCTTGTCGATGAAGCATTTTGCCGACATTGCTTTGCCTCCTGTTCTTGAAGGAAAAATTAAATTCTATCCTACAAAGTATGTAACAACATATCGTAATTGGTTGGAAAATATTCAAGATTGGTGCATTAGTCGTCAGTTGTGGTGGGGACATCGTATCCCTGCATATTTTTTGCCAACTACCGAAGGCGAGGAAGAACAATTTGTTGTTGCTTTGACAGCAGAAGAGGCTCTTGCAGAAGCAAAGAAAATCAAGGGTTTTGAAAATATTACAATAGACCAACTTTCTCGTGATGAAGATGCACTTGATACGTGGTTCTCATCGTGGTTGTGGCCAGTTTCTTTGTTCAACGGAATCAATAATCCAGGCAACGAAGAAATCAAATATTATTATCCAACATCGGATTTGGTAACTGGTCCAGATATTATTTTCTTCTGGGTTGCACGAATGATTATGGCAGGCGAGGAATATATGAAAAATGTTCCTTTCCGTAACGTATATTTTACTGGTATTGTTCGCGACAAACTTGGTCGCAAGATGAGCAAGAGTCTTGGTAACTCGCCAGATCCATTGATGTTGATTGAAAAATATGGCGCCGATGGCGTTCGTATGGGAATGATGCTTTCAGCTCCAGCAGGAAACGATATATTATTTGACGAAAGTCTTTGCGAACAAGGACGTAATTTCAATACGAAAATTTGGAATGCACTCCGTTTGGTAAAAGGTTGGGAAGTTGTTGATATAGAACAACCTGAATATGCAAAAATCGCAATTGATTGGTTCAATGCAAAATTGAGTACGACAATTGACGAAATCAACGACGATTTTGAAAAATATCGTTTGTCGGAAGCTTTGATGACAGTTTACAAGTTGATTTGGGACGAATTCTCGGCTTGGTATCTGGAATTGGTAAAACCTGCATTTGGTCAGCCAATAGACAAGACAACCATGGAACAAACATTGAATTTCTTCGAAAAATTGATGTTGTTGCTTCATCCATTTATGCCATTCATTACAGAAGAAATTTGGCAGGTTTTGAAGGATAGAAAAGCTGGCGAAAGTGTTATGGTTTCACAACAACCAAAATCCGATTACAAAAATGACAAACTTGTCTCTGAATTTGAGTCGGTAAAAGAATTGGTTGCCGCTGTTCGTACAATTCGTGCCGAACGCAACGTTTCGTTTAAAAATGCGATGGACTTGCTTGTAACAAAAGGCGAACACAAATCGTTATTTGATGCAGTTTTAATAAAAATCTGTAATTTATCATCTATTAAACAAGGAACAAAAGATGCGACATCTGCAACATTTATGGTTGGTACCACAGAATATGCAATGCCACTTGGCGGTATGATAAATGCTGAAGAAGAAATTGCAAAAATGGAAGCAGAGTTGCAACATTTGGAAGGCTTTTTGAAATCGGTTATGGGCAAGTTGAACAACGAGAAATTTGTTGCTAACGCAAAACCAGAAATCGTTGAAAATGAGCGCAAGAAAAAAGCCGATGCCGAAAGCAAGATAAAAACATTGCAAGAAAGCATAGCAGCATTAAGAAAGTAGTGAATTGATACTATATTAGTAAAAACTAATCACTAATCGTTAATCACTAAACACTATTTTTTTATATTTGCTAAAACGAACTCTGTTATTTTTTTTGAAAAACGAATTATATGAATTTGTTAGAAAATAAAACAGCACTGATAACGGGTGCAAATCGAGGTATAGGAAAAGCAATTGCTTTGAAATTTGCTTCGGAAGGTTGTAATATTGCGTTTACAGATTTAGAACGCAACGAAACAATGGAGGCTACAGAAAAAGAAATTGCTCAATTGGGTCGAAAAGTAAAAGGATATGCTTCTAATGCTGCCAATTTTGAAGATGCCCAAAGTGTTGTGAAACAAATTGTTGAAGAATTTGGCGCCATTGATATATTGGTAAACAATGCGGGAATAACAAAAGATTCTGCAATGAAACGTATGACAGAAGAGCAATGGGATGCTGTTATTACGGTAAATTTGAAATCAGTTTTTGCCATGACGAAAGCAGTTCAACCCTATATGTGGAAACAAGCTTCAGGAAGTATTATTAGTTTAAGTTCTGTTGTTGGAATATCGGGTAATGTGAGTCAAGCAAATTATTCTGCGTCAAAAGCGGGAATTATTGGTTTTACAAAGTCTATAGCAAAGGAATTTGGTATTAGAAATATCCGTTGCAATGCGGTTGCTCCAGGATTTATTATGACAGATATGACAGCACAGTTGCCAGAACATATTTTGGAAGAATGGAAAACGAGAATTCCATTACATAGAGCAGGAACGGTAGAAGATGTTGCCAATGTTTGTACATTTTTAGCATCAGAACTTTCAAGTTATGTGACAGGTCAGGTTATACCAATTTGTGGCGGTTTACAAATTTAAATAGAAGATTATGAAAGAGTTAACAGAAGAAATTGCAGCACGTATAATTGCAACGCGCGAGTCTGCAGGTTATCCTGTAGAAGCAGCGGCTCAAACATTGGGAATTGATAAGTATGAATACCAAGACTATGAATCTGGACAAATAGATATTCCTGTAAGTGCAATTTTGAAAATTTCAAACCTTTTCAATGTCGATGTCAATTATTTATTGACAGGTGATGTCGCAAAAGAAAAAAAATACACTGTTACGAGAAAAGGTGAGGGCGTAAGTGTTGAACGTCACAAACGATATAAATATCAAGCTTTAGTTTCTGATTTTATAGGGAAAAAAGCAAACTTTTTTGTCGTAACGACTGACGCTGCAGATGAAAGTGTACAATTTAGTTCGCATGCGGGACAAGAGTTTATGCTTGTTATAGAGGGGACAATGGAAATTTATTTGAAAGAAGAAAAAATAGTTTTGAACGAAGGCGATAGTATATTCTTTAATTCTTCAATCTCACATGCAATTCGTACTATAAATGGAACACGGGCAAGATTCTTGTCTGTATTACTTTAAGAATAAATATTGGAAATAATATATAAGTTGACAGCACAATCATTTGTAATTAGGTATCTGAAGTTATTTTTTAGTTTGATTTTCATAATGGTAAGTTGATTACACAAAGAGATTCGTCTGACAACTAAATTACTGCCAAGATGTATATGTTACCTAAATATTGGTATTGAAATTTGTAGAGACGCGATTTATCACGTCTCTTTTTTAATAATTATTATAACCCTTTTTTTGCCCACGTACCATGCGATATTCTTTAAAATAGTGTATTTTTGCATTGCAAAATTGAAATTCATGTTTGATAGGCGTTAACATCATTTTTTATGTCGGCACAAGAAGTAAAACAATTAAGAAAATTAGGAAATTTAAGTGAAGCTTTACAAATAGCTTTAACCGATTACGAGAGCGATAGAAGCAACGAAGAGTCGATACACAATTTGGCAATGGTTTATGACGCTCAATGTGAGCAGGCAGCCGAAAAAGGTGATTTAATTGAATTTGAAAGTTGTTTTGGTAAAATTTCCGAATTGGGCGTTTTACTGAATGATTCGGTTGTTAATGAAACTTTGTGCTGGAGATTCAAGGTTTTGTTGAAAAATACGGACTTCTCTCAAGTCGAGCTTAATGACGTTTGCGATAGATTATGGTCTATGATGCAGTATCTTAATGTTGAGAAGCCAAGTTCAGCATATTCTATGTTGTTGCGTACGTTTTTTAGCGTAGCAATGCAGTGGGATAATTTTGTTGAATTTTGTGATTGGTGGGGATTTGAGAATTTTGTTGAATCAGACTATAAATGTTCGGAATCCGATGCATTTAAAATGCCAATATCTGTAGTTGAATTGGCGTATGTTTTGTATGCAAAGAAAATGTTGGCTTCTGAAAATGTAGCTTCTCTACGAAATTTGATTCCAGCTTATGATAATTTAGGAAAATCTCATCCTGAAATGTGGTATCCGTGCTATTATGCTGGAAAAATGATGCTTCGTATAGCTGGAAACAAACCGAATGACGCAAAACCAATATTGGAATATGTTCGCAAAAATTATTCCACAGTATGGGCTTGGCGATTGTTGGCAGAAACTATACAAGATGATTATGAAACTCACATAGCTTGTTTGTTACGTGCAGCAAGTATAAAGACATCCAAAAAGGAATTGGCTGGTGTATATTTAATGTTGTTTAACAATTTAAAAAATGCACAGGATTATGCTGGTGCACGACGATATCTAGATAAGTATATAAAAGCTCGTCACGAAACACAAACGCCTATTGCTTGGCAGGTAAAGTCGTTTAAAAAACAATCTTGGTATGTAGATGCTGCCGACAAAGAAATGGTATACGATGTTGATTTTATGACTCTTACCAATAAGTTGATTTTTTCTGATTTGCCAGAAACTGATGCTTTAATAACTTATGTCAATACAGAAAAAAATATTATTTCAGTTTTGATAGGAGTCAAAAAAACGGGATTTTTCCGTTGTGCAAATATCCAAGATTTTGTTGCAGGAATGCCGTTGAAATTACGTTTGATAGAAGAATCTGATGAACCAATGTTGAAGGTTGCTTCTATTCGCGTTGTGCCTTCTATGTCAAATGATTTTTGTCGTGTAGTGAAAGGCGATGTCTCTGCAAATCCCGCTCGGACAGCATATTTCTTGAATGTTGGTCATGAATCGTTCTTTATTCCTTTTGATTTGGTTTCTCAAAATGCGATAGAAGTTGGTGATACGATTTCATCTTTAATAGCATACGATTTCAATAAAAAGAAGAACGAGTGGGGGTGGAAGTGCGTAACTATTGAAAAATAAGTTCTAAGTATGACTTCTTTAGCTTCTTTTTCAACCTGGGGATGGATGATGCAATTTTTTGTCCTCGTCGTTGCTTTGCTCATTGCAAATCTTATTCGTTGTAATGTCCCGCTACTTAAACGTAGTTTATTGCCGTCAGCGTTGGTTGCAGGGTTGATAATTTTGTGTTTGAAACCATTTGGATTCTTCTCAACTATAGTTGATAAGGAAACAATGGAGATAATAACATATCACGCTCTTGGTCTTGGCTTTGTGGCAATGTCTCTCAAAAACAAGAAGATTAAAAGTCACACAACAACGGTTAAAGTTATTGAAACTGGAATGGTTACGGCTGGCTCGTATGCAATTCAGGGAATTGTTGGTTTGTTGATTACAATTCCAATTTTCATGATTGGAGGTTCGTTTTTCTATGCTTCTGGATTGCTATTGCCAATGGGATATGGCCAAGGTCCTGGACAAGCATTGAATTTCGGCCTTACGTATCAGAATTGGGCTGACGAACAAGGTTTTTTGTTTCATGGAACCGATTTCGGGTTGAGCATTGCTACTGCTGGTTTTATTGTTGGTAGTATTGTCGGTGTGATTTTTATGAATATTTTGCGTCGAAAGGGCAGATTGAGAGTGAAATCAGGAAATTTTAAGGAGGTTTATACGTTGGAAGATTACGAATCCGAAAACGAAATTCCTCACGCCGAATCAATTGATAAAATGTCGGTGCAGTTGAGTTTAGTATTGTTGGTTTATGCAATAGTTTTCTTATTTATGTATGGCGTACAAAACCTTGATATGGGAACATTTGGCGAGAAAACAATCAAACCTATGTCGTGGGGATTCAACTTTTTGTGGGGTACAATTTTCGGATCATTGACAAAATTTGTCATTACAAAATTGCGTAAGCATAAACTTATGAACCGAGAATATATCAACAATTACACGTTGGATAGAATTGCTGGTACGTGTTTCGATTTTATGATTGTTGCAGGTACTGCCGCAATTGATTTCAATAATCTACAAGGTCTTTGGTTGCCATTGATTCTAGTTTGTACAATAGGTGCGCTTATCACGTTTGTGTATGTGTTATGGTGTTCAAAATATCTTTTCCCAGATTACACGTACGAAGGCTTTTTCTCTTTGTTTGGTATGTTGACAGGAACTGCAAGTAATGGTATGATTTTATTGCGCGAAATTGACCCGAAATTTGAAACTCCTGCAGCAAATAATCTTGTCCTTCAGGCTATTCCAGCTATTGCGTTTGGATTTCCTGTATTGTTAGTCGTGGGGTTTGCTCCACAAAGTCTTTATAATTGTATGATTTCGTTGGCTATTTTGTTGGTTGGTTTCTCTGCATTTACAATGTTTATTTTTAGAAAAAAACTATTTTGTAGAAAGAAGAAATCCGAATAGTTGAACACGATTTTTACATCGTAAACGTATAATTCTAAAATCTTGAAACAATCAATATGAAAAAAATAATTTCTTTATTTGTCGCTTGTGTTGCTTTTTGCGTTTTGATTCAAGCGCAAGATAGTACCAATACCGAAAATATTCGAAAAGGATGGACTTTTGGCGTGTTGCCAAGTTTTGCTTACGATGCCGATTTAGGTCTTCAGCTTGGTGCGCTTACAAATGTTTACTGTTTTGGCGATGGGGCAATATATCCGGAATATTACCATTCATTTTATGCTGAAGCTGCCACTACATCAAAACATTATGGATTGTTTCGCTTGGCATACGATTCAAAATATTTGATTCCTAAACATCGTTTGAGCATTGATTTGACATATTTGCCAGACCAAATGTGCGATTTTTATGGTTATAATGGTTACGAAACTGAATTTGTTGATGCGTATGTTGATGATGATAGTCCAGAATACATAACTCGTGCTTTTTATAAAATGAAACGAGATATGTTTCGTTTTAGTGCCGATTTGCAGGGAACAATAAAGAAACCGTGGTATTGGAATGCTGGAATAGGGCTGTTGTGGTATAATGTGGGTAGTGTTGATGTTGATCGTCTCAATAAGTACACAAAAGATGACGATAAAAAATTACCCAATGCCACTACATTGTACGACGAATATGTGGCAAATGGTTATATTTCTAATGATGAAGCAAATGGAGGTGCTCACCCATATCTACACGGCGGTATAACATTTGATACTCGTGATCGTCAGCAAAATCCACGTAAAGGTATTCATGCCGATATGTTTTTGACGTATTACGCAGGATTAGGGGATATGTCAAGTTTTAATGATTTGAAATTGAATGCCACTTGGCGTCAATACATATCGTTAATACCACAGCGTTTGACATTTGCCTATCGGTTAGGAACACAATTGAATTTGTCAGGCGATAGTCCGTTCTATCTTAACACATACATCAATCAGTTGTATATGCAGCGTGTGATTTATGAAGGTTTGGGCGGTGCAAATTCCATTCGAGGAATTATGCGTAATAGAGTGTTGGCAGAAGGTGTTGCTTTCGCCAATGTTGAATTTCGTGTACAAGTTGCTCATTTCCGAGTAGGAAAAGAAAATTTCTACATCGGTTTGAATCCATTTATGGACGCAGGTATGGTTGTTCAACCGTACGATGAATATGATTATGCCTACAATCCTTTAGACCTCACAAAATCATCAGAAAATCGTATGCACGACCTTCATTTGTCGGCTGGTTGTGGGTTGAAAGTCGCTATGAACGAAAACTTTGTGTTGAGCGTTGATTGGGCTACCGCTCTCGACAAGCAAGACAACGGCAAAGTCAGCAACTTGTATATCAAGATGGGGTATATGTTCTAAGAATCAGTATGCTCTATTGATGGTAATATTTTCTTTTATTTTATTGTAATCCAAAAATATTATAAGTTTTTAGGATTATGCTCCGAAAATATTATAAGATTTTTGGAATAATGTAGTTTTTTATATATTTGCTTTATAAATTAAACTAACGAGTTTCAAATATATGATAACAAGGATTATTCATACAAGCATTCAAAAAGGCCTTGATAAAAGAAAGGCTATTATCGTTTTGGGAGCTCGTCAGGTTGGGAAATCCACATTACTACAACAAGTTCTTGAGAATCAAAAAGATGTTCTTTGGCTAAATGGAGACAATTTAGAAACCATAGAAATTCTATCCAACGCAACATTAGCAAAAATAAAAACTATTATTGGCAGGCATACAACCATAGTTATTGATGAGGCACAAAAAATACCCAACATTGGATTAAAGTTGAAACTAATTACCGACCAAATAGAAAACGTGCAAGTATTTGCTTCGGGAAGTAGTTCGTTTGAGTTGGCTTCTAAAGTAAATGAATCCCTTGCTGGTCGAAAAAGAGAATTTCATCTATTCCCGTTGTCATTTGCAGAAATGGTGAATCATAGCAGTTACTTGGATGAACTCTCTATGATACCGCATAGACTTATTTACGGGTATTATCCAGAGGTTGTTACCAGCCAGGGAGAAGAACAGAATGTTCTTAAAGAATTAGTAAACAGTTATTTATATAAAGACATCTTAACATTTGACGGCATACATAAATCGGATAAAATTGTATCGTTAATAAAAGCGCTTGCTTTACAAATAGGAAGTCAGGTTTCATATAATGAAATTGGAAACCTAATTGGTTTGGATTCAAAAACAGTAGAAAAATATGTAGATATTTTAGAGAAAAGTTTCATCATATTTCGTTTGCCTTCGTATGCCAAAAATGCACGAAACGAGTTGAAATTCAGCAGGAAGATTTATTTCTGGGATTTAGGTGTTCGAAATGCAGTAATAGCAAATACAGCGGAACTTGAAAACAGAACAGATGTCGGTGCGCTATGGGAAAATTTTGCAATTGTCGAGAGAATGAAACAAAATGCGTATGGTGATATGTTCACGAATTCTTATTTTTGGAGAACTCAGCAACAGAAAGAAATTGACTATATAGAAGAAAGCAATGGCGAACTACATGCTTTTGAATTTAAGTGGAATAATTCGAAAAAAGTAAAGTGTCCTGAAGTATTCTCCAAAGCATACCCGAATGCCACTTTTTCAGTAATAACGCCCAAAAATCTGGAAGATTTTATAAATATCTAAAGTTCGAACTGAGTGTCTTATCTTTGTTGGAAATAAGAGGAAAAGCAAGACAACGGCAAAGTCAGCAACTTATATATCAAGATGGGGTATATGTTCTAAGAAACAGTATATATGCTCTATAGGTGGTATTATTTTCTTTTATTATACCGTAAACCAAAAATATTATAAGTTTTTGGGATTATAGAGGACTAATCAAACCGCAATTCGCAGTCCATTGTCTCTTGAGCATTATCAAGGTGTACGGGTGTGATAGTCAATTTGCGGTCAGTGTAAGTCCACTTATCTTTAGGATCTTCAATATTGCTTATCACCGAGTAGTCTATTGATGAATACTGTTCCCCTAACATAGAGCAAGTTCCAGTTCCTGAAAAATGAAGTAAATAGCATTGTCCCTTGTTGCTGTATCCAATAGTGAAGGTTCCTTGCAGATGGTGTTGCGCCGTGTAGTTCTTCAACATACAATCAGGAATTTCTGCGTTTGGATTGCCAATTGTCAACCTCCATAAGGCGTCAAAACAGTCAGCTTCGCTTAAAGGATTGTTGTATTCGGTGGTGGCTTCAATAGTGAACATTCCCGAACCTGTATGTGCCACAACGTCAATTGTCCCGCTGATTGTTACGCCTTCGGTTGTAATAGAGAAAGAACCGTCTTGGTCGGGCGTAATGTGGCGACAGTCGGCAAGTGCATCTTTGATTCCGTCCCAAAGATGTACCGAGTCTGCTGTCAGAAGATGTGCAGGCTTGTCGTCATTGTTGAGGGCGTATTCAGGATTGATCCCGAAGTTCCAACCGTCTTTTACAGGAATGTCAATGCCGCCACCAGCAAGGTCGATTTCTGCAACAATCTTGTTACCACTGTAATCCATAGTGAAAGGATAGCGAGCCAACTCTTCATCGTCAAGTGAAACCAGAATTAGTTCAGGACTGAATCCAGCATCTGTGTAGGCAAATACACGATATTGAATGATTCCTTTGCCCAGCGAGTCGAGTGTGCATTGCCACAATTCAGGGTCAGTGAGGTCCTCGCTTATAGATGCAAACTTCATAGTTTGACCTGCATACTCCGATTTTTCCTTTGCACCGCTATCGCTAATGCGAATGGTTACAATGGTATTCATTAGTTTGCAATAATCGTCAAAACGCATTCTGGCTTCTTCAAATGCTTCGTTTTCTTTGTGCTTCTTGATGCTTTGGAAAACACTGACCAAGGTGCCATTGTAAAGATTTGCACGCAACTCGTTTGACAGTTCGCTTTTTATGCTTGAATTCAACCCACCACTATAGGTAAAACCCATGTTTGTTGCTTCGTCGGTACAAATCGCTTGCGCGTCCTCGTTGTACCAATATTCCCAGCAATAAGCAGTAACCATTGAGTCGATAACAGCTTTCATTCCGTTCTCGTCAAGGTCTGTGCGAGAGAATATAGGGCAAAGTACGTTGTACCAATCAACAGCAGTACGGAATCCTCGGCCTTCGCCAGGATTGACGGTATTTCGTCCAGCCTTGCTATAATAGTAGTTGAAAGCGGCTTTGTACAAATCCTTGCGTCCGCTCCAAGCCTCTTCTGCATAACGGTTGATTGCATAGTCGATGAAAGCTACGGATGCCATTGATGCGCTCATCACTTTTGACGACAATGTGTTGCTAAGAGCCGTTGTTGCTTGTCCCAGCATAATCTTCAAAGTTCCACCAGCCACCAATTCATCATTGCCTTGATAGGCTGCGCGTGCAATCTGATAGGTGCTGAAGGCTGTCCCAAAATATCCAAGGTTCTCGCTGAACTTGTCGAGAAATTCGCTTTCAAAGCCAAAACCTTTCAATGCATTGAACGTGAAATCGTTGCCTAGTTGCAATGCGGTGTTTACATCGTTGACATAGAAGTCGGTCGCCTTGAGTAGAGGGTCAGAATCAGTTACAATTGACCGAAGATTTTTTGCAATGTCAGTAAGCGGGAGTTCGTTTTCTGGCAGATAATTGGCAATAAGCCGAGACTCGCGTGTGTAACGTTTGTCGATTGTGAATGCTCCGAAAGTTGACAAATGGTTTGTGCTAATGACTAATTCGTTTGTTGTAATGTCATATTTGGTATTTGTTGGTATCCATTCTTCTGTCGTGGGGTTGTACCATGCACCACTTGCTATTTCGTTTTCGTTCAGCGACATAGGTATCCGTATTTGCGCCGTTCCTGTCAATTCGTGCATTCCGTTGCCAAGACAGAAGTCGAAAATCATGCTTTGTACTGCACCTTCCAATTTTGTTGGTGAATAGATTGTGGAGCGAATGCTTACCGTGGTTTCCTCATCAATTACTGTAGGGTCAAACGTCACGGAGCAGTAAAGGGCGTGAGCTGTCAGCAAAGAATCGTTTATAAGGAAAACTTCGCTATCGTCGTAAATGATGTCTTTTTTCCAAGTTATGCTGTCAATTTTAGACAGTGGTAATTCCCACTTTTTTTCTCCATTGACGTTTAGCATGTTGCCATTGTAAATATTTACATTGTCTATTTCGCTTGTGCGGAAAGAGTGTGTAGTGCCGTCGCTACAATGTGCAATCATACTGTAAATCGGCGATGCGTATTCCAAAGGCGTGTCTTCAAGTTCTGGATAGATATTGTCGAATAATCGCCAACCCGTTGCGTTTCTGTATATATCTTGACAATTTTGTGGCACGTAAAGTCTTGGGTTATTGTCGAATATTTTTGGCATGAATGTTTCATCGGAGATGATTGGAGGAATTTCTGAATAGCAATAAACTGTTTTCAGGTTCTCGCATTTGGCGAATGCTTTCTCCATCTCGATTATTGAGGCGTTTAGTTTCACGCTTTTTGCTTCGCGCGGAATTGCATTTTCATTAATGATTACAACTGATGACGGTACTGTATAAGCGTAATCGTACATTTTTGTTGGAATCGCCATCACAAGCCGTGTCTTTTTATGGTTGAGAATCATTGTACCAGATTCATCAGTACAGTACCACGGATTTTTTTCGTCAATTTTTATGGTATACATAATTGAACCCCAAAATGCGTCAGGCGCGATTTTCTTTAATGTTGCTGGTAATTTGAGGTCGACCAAAGTGTTGCCTCCCAATGCGCGACTTCCCATTTCCACAAGATTGGAGAAATCGGGACTTTCCAGTTTTGTGTTGGCAAATGCACCTTCGCCTATGCGGGTAATGTTTCCGAGCCATTCGTCATCTGTCACGTAAGTTGATTCAAAGGCATAATCGCCCACTTCAAGCGATTTGCTGTGGCAGATTATGTTGCTGAGCGGGTTGGCAATGAATGCACGGTCGCCAATGTATCGCACCGATTTGCCGATGGTCAGGCTTTGGATTCCCGAAGCGCCAAAAGCCTCGGCACATATAGATTCAACGGCATCGCCGATGATAAGGGTTTTAATCTGTGTTGCGACAAACGCTTGTGGCGATAATCGGCGGATGTTGTTGCCAATGGTGACGGTGTCGAACGATTTGTTTGCCAGCGCGCCGTGAAGATTGACATTAGTGACAATATAGGTAGTGTCGCCAACGGTAACTGTCGCAGGAATGGTTAAGTTGCCTGAAGTAAGACTGCAGTCGGTTACATCGGCTTCTCCGTTTGGATAAAGTTGGTATGTAAAATCACCTGCGGTGGCCAATACGCCATCGGCAGGCTGTATGTTCCCGTACACTTCTATATTGTCGTTGTAAACATATAGTTCGCCTATCTTGTACCAGCCGTCGCGCAATCCGCCCCAACCGTAATTGAAATGGAAATAGCCATCGGAGGTGTACCCGTCGCACACCAATTCGTGACCATTCACAGAATCGGAATCTGCCGAAGGGTGGCCACTATATAACACTGGACGGCCAGCGTCGAGTTCATTCTTTATGAAGCTTGCAATTTCATCGTTGCTTGCGTTAGATAGTTTTGTCCAATTGGAACTGTAACGAAAATTGCGAGCCAAAACATGTCCTGAAAAGGCTGATTTCGTTCCACTGGGTTCGTAATTCGCACCCAAAGCAAACCCCAAATCATACATTAAATGGGCAATAGCGTAGGCTTCTTCTGACGTGTATCCTTCAAGTTCATAATTGTTTTTCATTTTCTCCCATTCATAAGTTGATTTTGAAAAATCAACTGTGACGCCAGTCCCTTCGTTTGTTGCTGTGCCAAAGCCCGATTTAGGGCATTGCCAATAATTCATTATTTGTGCTGTTGCGGTAATCACGCATCCAGTTGGGCAATCTTTGGGGCAAAGATTGTTGTATGGCGCCCATTGGCTCCAAGAGGTTTTAAGCAGAGGTGCTACCACTATATGTGGCTGTTGTTGCGCTTTGACGGCAAACGCAGTGAATAAAAGTGCAATTATTGTAATTTTTAGTCTCATAGTTTCACTATTTTATAAGTTATTCCGTCTAAGGCA
This sequence comes from Bacteroidales bacterium, assembly GCA_045599365.1. Taxonomy (GTDB): domain Bacteria; phylum Bacteroidota; class Bacteroidia; order Bacteroidales; family UBA1715; genus UBA1715. Next base: position 4,113 of record JAZRVS010000083.1, on the reverse strand, counting down.
ATTATGTATATGTTGCCCTTTAGGCTGTTCATATCCACCGAAACAAATCCTTGACTATCGGTGCGCCAGATTCCAGTTCTGCATCCGTCAACCGAAAAAATCTGCATCAGTGTGTTGGGCTGGGCATTCATCACTGTTATTGTGTTGTTTTTGAAGATGAAAGTCGCTTGTTCCGTCACATTTTTTTCAATCTCCGAGCTTTCAACCTGAAAAGTGGCTTTTCGCAAGGTTGAAAGTTCAAAAATGGCTTGTTCCTTGCTCGAAGAGATTATCAAGTTGTTGCCAGAGTAGTTCATTTCAACATCGGTGTCGAATACGAAGCGGGTTTTTGAACCATCATTTTGTTCAATATCAATTACATTTTCTGCCAGACAAACAATTGCCGACAAAAGTGTGAATATGAATGTTGCTAGTGTCTTAATCATTGTCGGAAAATAAGTTAACTAATATAAAATACAAATATATTCAAATTTTTGTTAATTCGGATTTAGGGCATTCCTTTCATCGTTCATAGACGGGAGATAATTGCACTTCCAATTTGAATTTACACATTCTGCAACGTAGGTAAATATAGTGCAAGTTGCTAATTTTTTGCTTTAAATACGTTTGTTATAACAAAATTGTAATGCAAAATTGCCAAAACGGGAATTTTGTTTTGGTCGCCCATTAAACCATGAGCAAGATGTGGGGGAATAAGTAATTCTGCTGTATCACCTTTGTGCAACAATAGAATAGCTTCTTCTAATCCAGATTCAACACCTCCTTGACCAACTTTGAAAGTTTTTCTGCCAAGAGAATCTGAAGAATAGCATTGTTTTCCATTGAGTAATGAAATAGAATATTCAATTTCTACAATGTCATTTTTGCAAATAGCAGTCGTGTCGTTACTTCTTTTTATATTGTACCACAATCCACTACCAGTGTTTTCCATTGTAAGATTGTGATTCTCAATATATTGTTTTATGGTATCTTGTTTTAATTTGACAATTTCTCGGTTGATTTCAATGTTACGTTCTTCGTACTTCCTGATATCTTCAGCTGTTACAACTTTTTTTTCTTTTTTATCAAATAGATTACATGAAGAACAAAGGGCTAATATTATAAAAATCAGTATGTTGTATTTAAAATGTTTCATCGAATGAATATTGGTTTTGTTTGTGTTGATATCATTTCGTTTTTGTCGGTTGCCTGAATAAGAACATTTTGTGTGCGTAATTTTCCTTTGAAATTCATTTCGTACTCAACTTCAATGGAATCAACAGAAGAAAATGTTGTGTCGAAGTATTCTGATTTATTTACAAAAAATTGAATTCTATTTACTTTGTAGCCATTGCTCACAGCTTTAATTTTATAAGTTACGAGAGAATCGGTTGCAACATCTATCGTATCAGGAATTTCTTCTTCGTTGGTAAAATATATAAATGGACCATCTTTTATTTCCTTTGAACAAGAAACAATGATGAATATACTGCATAGTAATAGGATATGTTTCATTATGAAAGTTTTTGAATACATTTTGCTAAACTATCTTTCCAATATGGAATTGTAATTTTGTAGGTTTCTTTAATTTTTTGTTTATTTAAAACACTATAAAATGGGCGTTTTGCTGGAGACGGAAAGTCTTTAGATTCAATAGGTTGCACATCGCATTGTATGTTTGCAAGTTGTAAAATCTCTTTTGTAAAATCGTACCAACTACAAACGCCTTCATTTGAAAAATGGTAAATACCAGGAACAAATGTTTCAGTATCAATAATTGAGTAAATTGCTTGAGCTAAGTCTGCTGCGTATGTTGGAGAACCAATTTGATCAAAAACAACAGTCAATGTATCTTTTTCTTGTCCATATTTCATCATTGTTTTGACGAAATTATTGCCGAAAGTAGAGTAGAGCCACGCAGTTCTAATAATTATAGTATTGCTATTTGCTTGCATTGCTAATTGTTCACCTTTCAATTTTGTTCGTCCGTATGCTGATTGAGGACACACTTCGTCACTTTCAACGTATGGTTGACAATGAGAACCATCAAAAACGTAGTCGGTTGAAATATGAATAAATTTACAATTATATCTATTTGATATTTTTGCTAAATTTTCTGGTGCTATAGCATTGATTTTTAGTGCTATATCTTCTTCTGATTCTGCTTTGTTAACATTGGTATATGCAGCGCAATTTATAACGAAATCAAATTTAGTTTGTAGAAAAAGAGCATCTATTGCGTCAATATTTGTTATATCAAGTTCTGCAACATCGGTAAAAGTAAAAGAAAAAGAAGAATTTTTTGATAATTCTCTCATTTCGTTCCCAAGTTGTCCGTTCGCTCCAGTTACAAGTATTTGTTTCATAATTATATTGAAAAAGGAGAATCAAAATTTTTAAAAGAGGGATGTTTTAAATCCTTTTCGGAAATAACAGCTTCGTCCAATATAATACCCCAATCAATATCAAGAGAGTCATCGTTAAACATAATACCACCTTCTGTTTCGGGGTGATAATAATCAGTACATTTATATTGAACAATTGCCGTTTCGCTTAATACAGAAAAACCATGAGCAAATCCTGCAGGTATCAATAATTGTTTATAATTTTCATCGTTTAATTCAATTTCAACGTGTTTACCATAAGTAGGGGAACCTTTTCGTATGTCAACTGCTACGTCAATAATCTGCCCTTGAACAACTCGTAACAGTTTTGTTTGCGCGTGAGGTGGTTTCTGAAAGTGAAGTCCACGAATAACTCCGAAAGATGATTTTGATTGATTATCTTGTACAAATGTGTAATTTATACCAAATTCTTCGAACGATAACTTATTATAACTTTCAAAAAAATGACCGCGTTGATCTTTAAAAACTTTCGGCTCAATTATATAGATACCATCAATGTCTGTCTTCGTAACATTCATTAGTCTAATAGTTTATGGTTTGCTATTTTGATTAAATATTGTCCGTATTCATTCTTTTTTAGTGGTTCAGCAAGTTGTAATACTTGTTCTTGCGAGATATATCCTTTTGTGTATGCAATTTCTTCCAAGCAAGCAACCATCAATCCTTGACGATTTTCAATAGCAGATACGTAATTTGAGGCTTCAAGTAAACTATCGTGAGTTCCAGTGTCTAACCACGCAATTCCACGTCCAAGTATTTGAACATCAAGTGTTTGTTCTTGTAGATACAATTTATTTAAGTCGGTTATTTCTAACTCGCCACGAGCAGATGGCTTTAAACTTTTTGCTTTTTCAACAACTGTACTATCGTAAAAATACAAACCAGTAACCGCGTAGTTTGATTTTGGATTTTGAGGCTTTTCTTCCAAGGAAATTACTTTACGGTTGTCGTCAAATTCAACTACACCATATCGTTCTGGATCATTTACGTAGTAACCAAAAACAGTTGCTCCGTTAGTGATTTTTGAGACCTTGCTCAATGTTTTTCCAAAATCGTGTCCAAAGAAAATATTATCTCCTAAAATTAAACAACAAGAGTCGTTTGCAATAAATTTTTCTCCAATCAAGAATGCCTGTGCAAGTCCGTCTGGTGAAGGTTGTATTGCATATTGCAAGTTTATGCCCCATTGTGAACCATCTCCAAGTAATCGAATGAACATTTCTTGGTCTTCTGGAGTTGTGATAATTAAAATATCGCGTATATCAGCTAACATTAAAACTGATAACGGATAGTAAATCATCGGTTTATTGTAAATTGGAACTAATTGTTTTGAAATACTTTTTGTTATTGGGTACAATCTTGTTCCAGAACCACCTGCAAGTATAATACCTTTCATTTGTGTAGATATAAAAAGTTCGTATGTGAAAACATACGAACTTGTATAATTGAATCTATTGATTATTTAAATTGTTGCATATCTGGGTATTCTGGTGCTTTACCCTTAATAACTTTGATTAATTCAACGTCAAAAACAAGCATTGTATATGGTTTGATTTGATCTCCAGCACCATACGCACCGTATGCCAATTCACTTGGAGCATATAATGTTGCTTTTGAGCCTTCGTTCAACAACGCAAGACCTTCGTTCCAAGCAGGAATAACTTGTCCGAGAACGAATTTTCTTGTTTCTGCACCAATAGTTTCGTCAAAAACAGAACCATCGAGTAGG
>JAZRVS010000082.1:0-3935 GCA_045599365.1 Bacteroidales bacterium | reverse complement strand
GATGACAATACCTGCTATTTTATTTATGTAGAATATGATTCGTAATCTAAAAAATGTACGGAAGATATTTACTAATGTTGATAAGAGAAACCAAATACTAATAGCACCACAAAAAATACCAAAAAGTATCATTCCAAGTGAAAGTACGTTGTCTTGTACTATACCGAAACTTGCGAAAACAATACCATAAAAGACAATTGTAATAGGATTGGTTATTGTCAATGCAAAGACGGAAGCAAAATCGCTGAATAAATTTGTTTGTTTGTATTTGTATGCTCGTACTTGTTTCATTGTATTGCGGAAAAACATACGTAATCCTAAAAATATAAGAATGACAGCACCAGTGAGCATAATATAGGTTTGATAATCATTGAAGAAATCAGAAACCATAGTAAGACCAAGACCAGCAAGACTTGCGAAAAAAGTGTCGGCACAAGCTGCTCCCAAACCAGAAATGAAACCAGATAAGCGACCTTGTTGTAATGTCCGTTGGATGCACAACACACCAATGGGACCCATTGGTATTGAAACGAATAATCCTATGAGGATTCCTTGTATGAAAAGTGTTGTTATCACTTGTTTGTGTACATTTCAGTTACAAAAGTACGATATTATTATAAATCTATAGGTAGATTTTATTTATAAAAATTCATCTCGTCTAAATATTTCCACGATGCTGGATGCATGTATCCTTGTACATTTTTACCATCTTTTATACATTGTCGAATAAAACTTGACGAAATTTCCATTAGTGGCGCTTCAATATTTATAATGTTGGGACTTTTGCTAAATTCTGCTGGAATAGAGTAACTAGGTCTTTGATATACGTATATTTTGTAGTTTTCTAAAATTCGTTTATAATTTTTCCATTTTGAGAAATTTTGAATATTGTCCCCTCCCATAATAATGGAAAATGTGTGTTGTGGATATTTATCGGCCAAATGTGCGAGTGTATTAACCGTGTAAGAGGGTTGTGGTAGATTAAATTCTATGGAAGAAACTCGTAAATGAGGAATGTCTTCAATTGCAAGTTCAACCATACGAAGACGTTGGTAGTCATCTAATAAAGAATTTTTTTCTTTTAATGGATTTTGTGGAGAAATGACAAACCACAATTCTTCAATAGGTGAAAACTCTAATAGATAATTAGCAATAACGAGATGACCAACGTGTATTGGATTGAATGAACCAAAATAAAGACCTATTTCCATATTAAAAAAAATGCTGTCTATGAGTTTCATAAACAGCATTCGTACTTATTTGCTTTAATTATTTTTCTTCTTCTTGTTCAGATGGACAAACCATTTCTTTGTCAACTAAAATTCTACCGCAATATTCACATACGATAATTTTCTTTTGACCTTTAATGTCCAATTGTCTTTGTGGTGGAATTTTGTTGAAACAACCGCCACAAGCATCACGTTCAACAGATACTACAGCCAAGCCATTACGAGCATTTTTGCGAAGACGATGGTAAGCATCAAGAAGATGTTCATCAATATTTGCAGAAATTGCGTTTGCTACATTTACAAGTTCATCTTCTTCTTTCTTTGTTTCTTCAATAATTGAATTTAGTTCGGCTTGCTTTGCATCTAAGTCAATTTTTCTATCTTCGTGTTTTGCCGTTGTTTCGCTTAGTTGAACTTTTTTGTTTTCAACCTCTGCTGTATATTCTCTTATTCGTTTTTCGTATAATTCAATGTTTAAGTTTTGAAATTCTATTTCTTTTGCAATAGACTCATATTCGCGATTATTTCGAACATCGTTTTGTTGTTCTTCGTAACGTTTTACTAAAATTTGAGAATCCTTGATTTCTTCTTTTTTCGTTTTTATATCACTTTCTCTTTGTGCAATGTCGTCCTCAATTTTAGAAATACGAGTTTGTAATCCAGCTAACTCGTCTTCCAAATCCTTGACTTCAAGTGGCAACTCACCACGAAGACGATGAATTTCATCAATTTTAGAATCTGCTTCTTGAAGTTGATATAATGCTGTAAGTTTGTCTTTTACAGTTTGTTGTGGGATTACTTCAGTTGTCTTTTTTGCCATCTTATAAATAGTTTATCGGGTTTGTACTAACCTTTGAAATTTGGAATGCAAAGTTATAAAATTTTTTTATTAATGTATCATAAAAAATGTCTTTTGTGTATTGCTCTGATTCGTAATGTCCAATGTCGGCGATGATAATTTTATTGTTTGCTCTAAAAAAATCGTGATATTTTACGTCAGCGGTGATGAAAATATCTGCATTTTGCGAAATAGCATCTTCAATAAGAAAACTGCCTGATCCACCGCAAATAGCAACTGTTTGTATTGTGTCTTTGTTTATTTTGCTATGCCGTATTGCGTTACAGTTGAAGATTTTTTTTATGTCTTGTAAAAACTCTTTTGTGTTTTGTGGTGTTGGAAGTTTACCAATCATTCCATCACCTGAATTTTCATTTTTCTCTACCAAAAATTCACAATTTTGTAAACCAATTTTTTCACAGATTTTTTGATTGACACCATTTCTTACGATGTCAATGTTGGTATGACACGCGTAGATTGCTATATGGTTTTGTATTGCCAATTTTATGCATCTACCAACCATAGTACTATCGTTAATTTGCTTTAATGAATTGAAAATGAGTGGGTGATGTGAAATTATTAAGTCTGCATTGGTGTCTATTGCTTCTTGTATTACTGCTTCCGTTACGTCAATTGTAAACAAAATTTTTGAGACAATATCTTGCTCGTTTCCTATTTGTAGTCCAGAGTTGTCGTAGGATTCCTGGACTGATAAAGGAGCAAGTTCTTCAAGAACAGATGTGAAGTCTTTTACAATCATTTTGCTTGTTGTGCGTAAAATTGAGACATTAAATCTTGCATTTTTTGTTGTAAAACTTTCGTTTGTTCTTCAACAAAATCAGCGCTAATACCTGTTGTTGGTATTTCAATTTTAAATGGTGGAGCAACTAAGATTTCTGTTCGTCGCCAAAATGAATGTGGACTATCCATATAAACCATTAAAATTGGAACTTGCGCCATCACAGCTAACATTGAAACTCCTGAATGGAATGGCAGTAACTTTCGAGCTTCTGCGTGACGTCCTTCAGGGTAAATTGCAATATTTTCTTTGTCTTTGTGTAATACGTTCAACGATTGGTACACCCAACTTGTATCGGCTTTTTGTCGGTCAATAGGAATGCAACCCGTATGACGTAAAAAAAATCCGAATTTACTTTGTTCAAATCTATCTTTTGCTGCTAAGTTATGAATGACATTTTTACGAAAAATTGTATTCAAAATTGGTCCATCTAAATGGCTCCTATGATTACAAACAATAATCATTGGTTCTGAAAATTTTTCCAATTTTCCTTCGGGATTAACAAAACGTGCGCGAGGAAAAAAGCAAAAACGAACTAATCCAGCAATGACAGAGTTGAAAACCGAGTCAAAAATACTTCTGACCATAGTAATTTATTTCGTTTGTCCCGCAATATAATCAACAACTTCTCCAACAGTTTGAAATGCTTGCGCGCTATTGAATTTAAAGTCAAATTTTTGTTCAATAGCTAAACTCAACAATAGTAAAGACAAGGAATCAATTCCTAAATCGTTGATGAGCGATGCTTCACGAGTAACATTCGTTATATCAAGTTGTGGTTTAACTTGTTTGAAGATATCTTTTAATCCGTCTAAAATTTCTTCTTGTGTCATTTTTTTGAGTTTTTAATTTTTGTTACGTGCAACTTTGAAAGAACCTGTTCTTACGAAATCTTCTTTACGAATAGAGATTTTACTAATTCTATGAGTTGACGGAACAGTTTTGTTTATTTCGCTAACTAAATTTTTAAAATATGCTTCAACTTCGCTCCAGTCTTTTCCCTCAAATGCTTCCATACGAGGTAAAATGTCAATTGAAATGACTTGAGTTCCATTCAATTCATCTTCTT
>JAZRVS010000081.1:0-2379 GCA_045599365.1 Bacteroidales bacterium | reverse complement strand
GTTTCATTAAATCCGCCATTTGAGCCTGCAATTCTTTAGCTTTTTCGCCTGCAACCTCAGCAAATTTTTCTGTTTTATCGGCATAAATAATTCCACGAGAAGAATTTACCAACAAACCACAATCTTTAGTCATACCATATTGGGCAACTGCTTCCAAACTTCCTCCTTGAGCGCCAACTCCAGGGACTAACAAGAAATGATTGGGAGCAATAGCACGAACATTACCAAGCATTTCTGCCTTTGTTGCACCAACAACATACATCATATTTTCATCGTTGCCCCATTTTTGCGAAGTTGTTAAAACACGTTCGTACAAACATTTTCCATCGCTTTCTTGGAATTGGAAATCATAAGCACCCTTATTCGAAGTCAACGCAAGCAAAATTGCCCATTTACCTTCGTAACTAAGAAATGGAGTCACAGAATCCTCGCCCATATATGGAGCAATTGTAACAGAATCAAAAGGAAGATTTTCCAAAAACGCCTGCGCATACATTTTTGATGTATTACCAATATCACCTCTCTTGGCATCTGCAATCAAGAAAATATTCGGATAATTACTTTTAATATAATTTACCGTTTTTTCAAGACTTTTCCAACCTGCAATACCATAACATTCATAAAATGCAATATTTGGTTTATATGCAACTGTATATGGTGCTGTAGCATCAACAATTTGTTTATTGAATGCAAAAATTGGATCGTCAGCAGACTGTAAATGTTCTGGAATTTTTGTGACATCAGTATCCAAACCTACGCACAAAAAACTTTGTTTCTTTTGTATTTCTAAAATTAGTTCTTGTCTAGTCATGTCTTCTATTCACTAAAAAGAGACGTTCCACGGAACGTCTCTACAATTATTTTACGATATTATTGTTTTTCAAGAATTTAATTAAATCTGAACCCATCTTAGCTTGTTGAGCTGCACATGAATGCCAATCTGCACCTGTTCCTGCTGTTTGTGCAAAATCAAAACGATAAACTGGATGATCTTCGGTACTGTAATCTTCTTGAATCTTATTCAAAATTGGTTTTACAGCTTTCAAAGCAGTAGCATCCATCATACTTCCAGTAAGAAGAACGATTTTCACATTTGGATAATGTGAATAGATTTTATCCATTAAGCCTCTATAGCATGTTTCATAAGTTTCTGCATTAAAGCTTGACATTTCCCAAGTATCGTTAGTACCTAAATTAATGAAAAGTACATCAGGAGTATATTTTGTAAAATCCCAATTTGAAGAATTTTGCAACCACAATTTTTCGTAATTATCAGGCATAGATCCGTATCCATCAGCCTTCTCCTTATTACCATAATTACGATAGATGCCTATACCCGAACGAGCAACAACCATCAATTCAGCATTGAATTCTTTTGTAGTTAAGTAAGCAAATCCATGGCAGAAATTTGAAGTTGAATCTTTAAATGGAGAACGGTCAGTGACCTCAGTTCCATAACCACAAGTAATAGAGTTACCTATAAATTCGAACTTAACAGGTTTTGCAGCAGGTTTAGCCAATGAAGCATTTTCGTCAATTACTAAACCATAGAATTTAGGATTCTTATAAATTCCTTCGGAACAAAGAGTTATGCGAACAGTGTGAGAGCCTTCAGCAAGATCTTCGGCCAACATAAAAACATTGTCTTTCACCAAACGTTTCTTTGAATTTGTACCGAATTTAAATGGTTCCATGTCATCAATTTCTATCCAGTAATATGCTTCAACTTTATTGAATTTAGCATAGATAGAAGTACCAGTAAATGTTGTTGAAATTGTACTTCCAGGATAAAAATATTGAGCCTCACTTGACGTAAAATTAAAACGTCCTTCGTATGCGATATTTTCATCGCTAATATTTATGTCTTTTTGATTTGGCATAACGGTAATTTTTATTGAGTCTTTGATTGAAGTATTTGCTTTACAAATTGCATATAACCAAGTTGTTCCCAACTTCTTTGCCGCAACAATATTGTTTTCGATAGTAGCAACTGAATTATCTGCAATATTCCACTCAAAAGAATTGTCCAAAGCATTGGAAACTGTTGCAGAAACAGTACTATTTCCATCTACAAAAAGACGAATTGCTTTAGTCGAACAAGTAACTTTTGTTGTATTATCGGAAGAAACAACTACTCTCACCGAATCTTTAATTTGTGGTTTTGCAACACTGACTGCATAAATCCAAGTTTCGCCAAATGATTTTGCCGTAACAACATCGTCATCGACCGATACAATATCGGTATTTGCAATTTCCCAATAATAATCAAGATTTTTAGCCCCTTTCGGTAATGCTTCCACAGACAACGAAAGTGTTTCTCCTCCTTGCAGCATTACTGTTTCCTCAACACAATTCAATGAAGAAATTTCTTCTTCTTTT
>JAZRVS010000080.1:0-6097 GCA_045599365.1 Bacteroidales bacterium | reverse complement strand
TTTTTGATTTTTTAATTTGGAACATACAGCCCGAAAACCAAGCATATTTATACAATTTTTTTGAAGATAATTGTTCTACTCGATTAGCGACAATTCTTGAATCACAAACGAGCAATTGCCAACTAAACGTCAACACGTTTGATCCAAAAACATGGAGAGAACTTATTATTGATTACGCGGGAGAAAAATCATGGATAAGTTTTGGTATCCATTTAGGATTGGGATATCCTGCTGACACGACAATGAGCGGTTCACAAATGGTATTTATACCAGATTATTTGGGAGAAGCTGTAAAAAACACAATGACAGAGGCAGGAAGATTGTCAAATAACGGAGAAACTATATTAGAACCAACAACCGAGATTAGAGCAGCTTGGTGGGACAATTCTATTTTATTTTTATGGATTATTGCAGGTCTCGTTCTTGCAATCTCAATTCTTGAAATTAAACAGAAACATTGGTTTGTTTGGTGCGACATTCTTTTGTATTTCTTATTGGGTATATTTGGGTGCCTCATTTGGATAATCTCATTTTGGAGCATTCACTCACTCGTTTTCCCAAATTTCAACACACTGTGGATAACACCACTACATCTATTATTTAGTATAACACTTCTAATCCCAACACTACAAAAGTGGGTTCAATGGTACATTCCATTCTCTGCTGTAATGGTTCTAATTTATTTAATTGTAACATGTATTGTTGGACAATTCATCCCAACTGCATCGTGGGCGTTGTTTTTCATTATCATAATTCGAGCAATCCGATGCATCATAATGAGATTTAGACTATACTAAAGAATCTACACGACTATTTAGCAACACTAACAACATAAACCATTTGAGTTGAATCAGTTACAGCAAAAACATCACTAATTCTATACCCCACAATCCACGCAATTTCTCCAGCAGATTCAAGCACATAAGCACTATTTTTTTGATGAAGAGGGACTTTTATATCAGTTAAAAAATCGCTCACTTTTTTTCGCCCTTTCATACCAAATGGCACAAAACTATCACCTTGTTTCCAGCGACGAATAACAAGAGGAAATTGTAATTTTTGGAAATCAAAAGCAGCAATTGAAGCATCTCGTTGAAGAATAAAATTTGATTTATTGACACAACAAATTTCCAATTTCAAATCATCATTAGAAACCAAAGTATCTGTTTCCGAAATAGCAAAATCAAGTTGTTCTTTTTGATTGATTTTTGTTACAAACAATTTTTCTCTATCGTGAATAGCAATGTGCGTTGTTGATTCAAATTTTTTCCCCGATTGTGAAGAAAAAGATTGTAATATTTGAGAAATCACATCAGAATTGAATCCGTATGGATGTAATATTTCAAACAAAATAGTTTTTGCATTCTTTTGTTCTATCAACCTTTTTTCATCTATAACAAAACCATTTTCTATCTCGCTACAAATTTTTGTCCGAAATTCATCAATTGCTTGATTATAAACCGAATACGAATCTCGTAGAAATTCAATACTTTCTGATATTGCATTCAATGAATTTGCAGATATATTTTGTAATTCAGGAAGTATAATATTACGAATTTTATTTCGCACAAAATCATTTGTAAGATTTGATGAATCGACACGATACGAAAGATTTGACACACGAGCAAAATCTTCTATTTCTCGACGAGAAACCATAGAAAATGGACGAACAATTTTTCCGTTTTTTATTGGGATTCCAGATAATCCTTTCAAACCAGACGCGCGCATCAAATTGATAAAAAAGGTCTCAATACTATCATTTTGATTATGAGCAATTGCGATATGTGAATATCCATATAAGGCACAAAGAGTTTCAAACCAATCATATCGTAAATCTCTGGCAGCCATCTCAATAGAGATTTTTTTCTCATTCGCATATTCCGTTGTATTGAATGAACGAACATGTATAGGAATGGAATATTTTTTTGCAAAATTTTCTACAAATGCTTGATCGCCATCAGATTCTTCTCCACGCAAATTAAAATTGCAATGAGCTACCGCAACCGAACATTTTAAATCTAACAATGTTTTCAGCAAGGAAATAGAATCAACGCCACCACTCACACCAACCAAAATCGTATCATGTTCTATAGAAAACAATTGATTTTCAAGAATTGTAGTCTTTATTCTTTGTAAAAAGCCCACTCTATCCATTGATTTTCAAAGATTTATAATCTGGAATATCCATTAAAAATGTATAAGATTTATTTTCAACATCAATTTTGCACACATAATGTTCTAAACCATTGGTAACTAGTAAATATTGAGATTTAAGTAATATATTATATTGAGCAATTTGATCAAAAACAATCTGAGAAATTTTCACCTCTGGAGCCTTGCACTCTGTAACCAACAACACGTCCCCATTTGAATCATAACATACAATGTCTGCACGACGTTTCATATTTTGAATCTCCATTCCAACCTCAACATTCATAAGCGATGCAGGATAATTTTTTTGATGTAACAAGAAGTGTACAACATGTTGACGTACCCATTCTTCAGGAGTAAGTTTGACAAATTTCTTTCGAATTTCATCAAAAATACAAATCATATCATCTTTTTTTTCAAGACGATACTGAAACGGTGGAAGATTTAAATCATACATAGTGCAAATGTAAGAATTAAGAATTAAGAGTTAAGACGTAAGAATTAAAAATTTACAATTAACTAATCTCTAATCGTTAATCACTAATCACTAAAATAAGTATATTTGCACAACAAAAAAAATTCACGATGGCTGTAGAATCAAGATATATGCAACGTGGCGTTTCTGCTGGGAAAGAGGACGTTCACAACGCAATCAAGAACATTGACAAAGGACTTTATCCAAAGGCATTTTGCAAGATTATTCCTGATATTTTAGGAGGGGATTCAGATTATTGCAACATAATGCATGCTGATGGAGCTGGAACAAAATCATCTTTGGCTTATTTATATTGGAAAGAGACTGGTGATTTGTCAGTATGGAAAGGCATAGCACAAGATGCCTTAATAATGAACATTGATGACCTTTTGTGTGTTGGAGCTGTTGATAATATCTTGGTTTCATCAACAATTGGAAGGAATAAATTATTGGTTCCAGGAGAGGTAATTTCTGCTATCATCAATGGTACAGATGAATTACTTGCAGAACTTCGTGAAATGGGCGTTGGTGTATATGCAACTGGAGGCGAAACTGCCGATGTTGGAGATTTGGTTCGTACAATCATTGTAGATAGTACTGTAACGTGTCGCATGAAACGAAGCGATGTTATTAACAATGCTAATATCAAAGCGGGCGATGTTATTGTGGGGCTTGCTTCGTATGGAAAAGCAACATACGAAAAGGAATACAATGGCGGAATGGGAAGTAATGGTTTAACATCGGCTCGTCACGATGTTTTTGGTAAATACTTAGCACAAAAATATCCTGAAAGTTATGATGCTGCAGTTCCAGAAGAATTAGTGTATTCTGGAAAATTAAAACTTACTGACTCTGTACAAGATTCACCTCTTGATGCTGGTAAATTGGTACTTTCACCAACAAGAACCTATGCGCCAGTTGTGAAAAAACTACTTGATGCTATGCGCCCACAAATACATGGAATGGTTCATTGTTCTGGTGGTGCACAGACAAAAATTTTACATTTTATTGACAATCTAAAAGTTGTAAAGAACAATTTATTTCCAGTTCCTCCCCTATTCAAAACAATTAAAGAACAATCGGGAACAGATTGGAAAGAAATGTACAAGGTTTTCAATATGGGACATCGTTTGGAGGTATATGTTTCTCCTGAAAACGCACAACAAGTAATTGAAATTTCTAAATCTTTCAATATTGATGCTCAAATAGTTGGACATATTGAAGCATCAGATAAAAAAGAATTGATTATTGAAAGTGAATTTGGGAAATTTGAATATTAATGATTCAGTTATCAATAGTCAGTTTTCAGTTCTATCTTCTATATGTAATATTGATTAGTCAAAGAGAATCTTCTGACAACTGACAACTGACAACTGATAACTGACAACTGATAACTGATAACTCAATTATTTTTTTCCAAATAAGCCACCAAGCTTTCCAAGAAGGCCACCAGATTTTCCGCCCAAGATAGACGATACAGCAGATATAGCCCCTGCTTTGTCGCCACCTAAAGCGCTAACAATGTCAGAGATTGATTTTACATTCAAAGCTGCTTGTTTTTCTGTTGCGTCGGAACTTGATTTGTATTTGCTGTATAAAGACAAAAGTTGTTTTGCGATATTAGCATAATTCGGTCCCGAAGATTTGCTTTTTGAATCGGCACCTGCAAAACTTTGTACTGCCTTTTGAGCGATGTCAGAAAGTGCATTTTGCGATAAAGAACCATTGTCTGCAGATTTAGTCGCTGTAAGCACAGTGTCCCAAATACTTGATAAATCTAATTTTGCCATAATAAAAAGTTTTAAAATTTTCCGCAATATACGTCTTTCCTAACAAAAACACTTATAGCTCCTCTCTTTTTTTGAAAAACCTTGTTAATATATCGTTAAAAATAACTTATCAAAGTTGTTGTAACAATACACGTTAATTTCTACTTTTGAGAAGTTTAAATTAAAATAACAATAGTATGGCAGAAAAAAAAATTGTGAAGGCAGCTGGTGAGCGCAAAGCTCCTGCTGGACAGGTAAAAATTGAAGGTAATGCTTCTGGATTGCGTATTGGTGCAGTTGTATGTTGGGTACTTGCACTTGCTATGGAAGTTGTGTGTTGCATGGCTATTGCTGGCAAATTTGTATGGTTTGGCAGTCAATTGGCAACCATCATTATTCCGTTGATTGTTGACATGGCATTTGTGATTGCAGGTTCTTTGATGTGGAAGAAAGCAAATCACATTGATCCAGCATCAGAACAAAACAAAGTAAAATTCTGGTTGTGGAATAACATGGGTGTAATAATTGCTTGCTTAGCATTCATTCCTGTTATCATCTACATTTTAACAAAGAAAGACTTGGATCCAAAGACAAAGAAAATTGCAACTGCAGTTGCTGCGGTAGCATTTGCTATTGCTGGTGTTACAAGTTACGATTTCAATCCAGTAAGCCAAGAACAATTGCAAGAACAATATGGCAATGCCGACATTGATGTATATTGGGTTTCAACTGGTGAAAAATACCACACTCACGCTGATTGTCAACATCTTAATCTTTCAACACAAGATTCGTTAATCGTTGGTTCAATTGGTCAGGCAGAAGAAGCTGGTAAAACGGAATTATGTAAAACTTGCTACAAAAAAGACCAAAAGCTGAAAGAAGAAAGTCAAGCTCAGGCAGCAGATGCTTTACAACAAGTAGAAGAACAAGCAGAGGAAGCAACTTCAACTGTTGAAGAAGAGGCTCAAGAGGCTGTTGAAAACGCAGTTGACGCAATAGAAGAAACTGTAGAAGAATAAAATTTTGCATTCTATCATTAAAAAAGTCTCATACAATTGTATGGGACTTTTTTATTGCTTTATAGTGACCGAAGTCATTTTCACTATCTGTTTTGTAGTATACAAAATAGATAGTGAAATTATAAACTTTCTAACCAACGAGAAAAGAACGTATCATAAACGTAATATTCTACATTTGAATATGTTACATTTGCAAAAAGCAATTCTTTTTCAAGTAATGATTGCAATATTCGTTTTGAATTTGCGGGGGTTCCAATGGAATATTTTTGCAAAAAAGATGTTGCCATTGGTTGTAAAATTACATCTTCTTTTGCAATTGCTTTGAGATAATTCCATTGTTGCACCGTTAATAACGAACGATATTGCAAATAGGGTCCTTCATTTATTTCCAACAAATTTGCAGCACAACTTTTAGAAAAATCAAGTTTTATGAACTTCCCTGAATGTGCAAAAATATAGTTACAAAGTGATTGCGTATAAAAAGTATGTCGTCGTGTGAATTTTAATATAAAATCTATTGCATCTACATCAATTGTTTTTCCTTGTTTTTCAAATTGATTTTTTATAAATGATGCGTATTTATCCTATAACCCCCAAATCAAAAAATCCACTTTCTCAAATCAAAAAGTACATTTTTGAACAAAAAAAAGCGAAGATAGTTAATTAAAACCATCTTCGCCTTT
>JAZRVS010000079.1:0-5554 GCA_045599365.1 Bacteroidales bacterium | reverse complement strand
ACCGACACGCATATATCCCCAGTAGATACATTTGCCGATTTGAGCACAATTGCTGAATCGTCTTGTGCAACTTGAGGCGTTGTCTCATCGTCTTTGTTGCAGGCAACTATCGTTGCCAAAGCAAACATAAAAATTGAAAATTTTTTCATAGGTCATTGGTGTGTTTATACGCATCAAGAAAAATCTTTGTACATTCACCTTTAGTAATAGTAAATGTTCCTTTTACTCCCATTCGACATGTTGGACTAATACCAAAGAACGCATAAAAAGAATGTTCGCCCTCTGACATTGGAATATTCAACACCGACGCATCTGTTTCGTAATCATCATTTGGTGGTTCGATTGTCTGTTCATCATCCGCCACGCCCAGTTGATATTGAGACTCAAAGTAGTCCGCAGTTGTCAAGGCCCCTACAAATGTACTATCGACAAAAACAGTGGTGACTAAAAAAGCGGGGGTATTTATTACTAAATGAGCATTTGTGTAAAAAATCACATTTCCATCGTTCTCCTCTGGTTTTGGAGATTCCTTTACTTTTACATACTGTACATCTTCTGTCATATACGTAACAGAGATACCCTCAAATCCACCAATCACCATAACATCTCTCCCTTTCGATGAATAATTGAACGTCTTGCTTTCCCCATCTTTACTGAAAGTAATTTTTCCATTTTCTATGTTGTAAGCCCACCCATCTAACGTAGAATGCTTGTAACAAACACCGTTTTTGAACAATAACGTATCAACTATGCCAGATTTTTTTGGATTTTCCAAATTTAAGGACGGATTTTGCACCCATAGCGAACCTTCATCATCAATACATTCCGATTTAATTGTATATTCTACATATTCTTCGAATGTTGATATTGTTTTCTCTACCTTTGGCGTTGCCTCTTCGTCTTTATTGCAGGCAACTATCGTTGCCATTGCTAACAATGGAATAAAAAGTAATTTTTTCATAGGAGTACATTTTAAATATTAAATATTTCTCTATATATAGATGTAAAAAAATCGAAAAGACTGCACGAGGTTGCAATTTTTTTTCAAAAAACACATACCGATTTAGAATTACAAACTCATCGAAATCACATGACTAAAAACCCAAAGAGGGAACTGCATGGCAATTCCCTCTTTTGGTACAAGAAATACTATGTGATTTATTTCTTTGATTTCAAATAAGCCATAATTCCAGCAGCTGCACGACGACCATCGCCCATTGCAAGAATTACCGTTGCACCACCACGAACAATATCACCACCAGCAAAAATGTCTGAAATGTTACTTTGTTGTCCTTCGTTCACAACAATTGTACGTTTTGGAGACATTTCCAATCCTTGAACACTGTTTGGAATAAGTGGGTTTGGAGATACACCAACACTTACAACAACCAAGTCAACGTCAATTTCGTATTCAGAACCAGCAACTGGCACTGGACTTCTACGTCCTGATGCATCTGGTTCGCCAAGTTCCATTTTTTGAACTTTTACTTTATTTACGTGAC
Source organism: Bacteroidales bacterium (assembly GCA_045599365.1). GTDB lineage: Bacteria > Bacteroidota > Bacteroidia > Bacteroidales > UBA1715 > UBA1715. The sequence goes on along the minus strand of JAZRVS010000079.1, from coordinate 4,052 downwards.
CTTTTTCGTCTGCGAAGTATTCAATTGGATTGTTCAAACAAAGGAATTCAACGCCTTCTTGTTGTGCGTGATGAATTTCTTCTTTACGTGCTGGCATTTCGTCAAGTGAACGACGATAAATAATCATTGCTCGTTCTGCACCAAGACGTTTTGCTGTACGAACAGAGTCCATAGCTGTGTTACCGCCACCAATAACTGCCACATTTTTACCAAAGAATGTTGGTGTATCGAAATCAGGTTTTGCTGCACTCATCAAATTTACACGAGTCAAATATTCGTTAGAAGAAAGAATACCAGTGTAGTTTTCTCCAGGAATGCCCATAAATCTTGGCAATCCAGCTCCACTTGCAACGAAGAATGCATCAAAACCTTCTTCACGTAAATCGTCAATTGTTGCTGTATTACCAACAACGAAATCTTTTACGAATGTAACACCCATTTTCTCCAAGTTGTTGATTTCTACATCAACAATGCTATTTGGAAGACGGAATTCTGGAATACCATATTTCAACACACCACCAATTTCGTGCAAAGCCTCGAAAACAGTAACATCGCAGCCTGCTTTTGCCAAATCACCGGCGCAAGCAAGTCCAGCAGGTCCCGAACCAATAACGGCAACTTTGAAACCATTCTTTGGTGCAATTTCTGGCAACGACATTTTTCCTGACTCTCGTTCGTAATCAGCAACAAAGCGTTCCAAGTTACCAATTGCAACAGCTGGTTTACCCATTTTCAAATGCATACATTTTGACTCACATTGCTTTTCTTGTGGGCAAACACGACCGCATACAGCAGGTAAAGCACTTGTATTTTTAATAACCTTAGCAGCACCAAGAAAGTCTTCGTTTTCTATACATTTAATAAATCCAGGAATGTAAATACCAACAGGACAACCATCCATACACGTAGGATTAACACAATCCAAGCAACGATGAGATTCAGCAATTGCCTGTTCTTTTGTGATACCCATATTTACTTCCTTGTAGTTTTTGCTACGTTCAATAGGATCTTGCTCTGGCATAGCAACACGTGGCATTGCCGCACGATCTTTTGCGGAAAACTTTTTACGCAATTCTTCACGCCAAGCTTGTGCTCTTTGTTCTTTCAAAAATTCTTGATTTTCCATAGTGCCAGTTATTTATTTTGTAAATATTTGTCTAATGCTTCTTTTTCTTCGGCTTTGTAAGCACCCATACGCATCATCATTTCGCCAAAGTCAACTTTGTGTGCATCGAATTCAGGACCATCAACGCAAACAAATTTCGTTTTGCCGTCAACAGTTACACGACACGCCCCACACATACCTGTTCCGTCAACCATAATGGTATTCAAACTTACGTATGTTGGAATGTCATATTCTTTTGTCTTCAATGCTGCAAATTTCATCATAATTGCAGGACCAATAGCCATACAGAAATCAATTTTTTCTTTCTTGATAGCTTGTTCCATACCAACGGTAACAACACCTTGTTGACCAGCAGAACCATCGTCAGTCATGATAATAACTTCATCGGAACTTTTGCGAATTTCGTCTTCAAGAATGATTAAGTCCTTGTTACGAGCAGCTAATACAGAAATTACTTTGTTCCCAGCTGCCTTCATAGCCTGAACGATAGGCAAAAGTGGAGCCACGCCAACACCACCGCCACAACAAAGAACCGTACCGAATTTTTCAATATGTGTTGCCTTCCCAAGAGGACCAACAACATCGTGTAGATAATCGCCAGCATTCAACGAAGCGATTTTGTGTGTACTAACACCAACTCTTTGAAGAATCAAGGTAATAGTACCTTTTTCTATATTGGCACTAGAAATTGTAAGAGGAATACGTTCACCTTTTTCGTCAAAACGAACAATTACAAAGTGACCTGCTTTTCTCTTCTTCGCGATAAGTGGAGCTTCAACCTCAAGTTGCACCACATTTTCGGAAAGCATTTTTTTGTCAACAATCTTATTCATTAGTTTTTGCTTTAAGTCGGGCAAAATTACAATTATTCATTGTAAAATGAAAAAGAAAATTCGTGTAAATTTGCATTACAATTATGTACGTTTTTGCTGAATATTCGTTGTGGCTTGTGCCAATTTGCTTAATCATTGGTTTAGCAACAGCTTTCGTACTCTATCACAAAGACAAAAAACTTGATTCTGCTCCAATTTGGGTTAGACGATTTTTATTCATTTCACGAACTTTAGTTGTTTCTTTTTTGTTGTTTTTATTGCTCGGTCCTGTCGTTGAAATGCTCAAAAAAAACATTGAAAAACCAACAATCATACTACTTCATGACAACTCAGCATCGCTTTTGTTGCAAAAAGATTCTGCATACTACAAAACGAAATATCTATCTGATTATCAGCAATTTTTAAATAATTTACAAGAAGACTACTTCGTTGATTCTTACATATTTGACGAAACATTTTCAAAAAAAGATACGATTGATTTTTCAGGAAAAGAAACCAATATCGCCAATGCCTTAAATGATATTACACAAGCATATCAAAATCAAAATATTGGAGCTATAGTTTTAGCAAGTGACGGTATTTTCAATGCGGGAGAAAATCCAAAATATGTTGCGACAAATGTTCAGGTTCCAATATATACGGTAGCTTTAGGTGACACAATTCAAGCTCGCGACAATCTGATTTCCAATGTATTACACAATCAAATTGCATTTAGAAACAATACGTTTCCAATTCAAATTTCTATTGAATCACATGGTTTGCAAGGAAAACAATCAAATTTGACAATTGCGGACGAAAAAAATATTGTGTATTCCACTCAAATTACGTCAAACAGAGACGATTTTTATAAAACAATTGATTGTAAATTGGAAGCTGCAACAATTGGGAAAAAAATCTATACCATTACAATTCAATATTTTGATGGTGAAATTAGCAAGGAAAATAATACATACACGTTTGCCGTTGACGTACTAGAAAGTCGTCAAAAAATTGGCATTATCTACGAAAGTGTTCATCCCGATGTTGCCGCTATCAAACGCGCAATAGAAACCAACAAAAACTATGAGTGTATGGTGTCATCACTTGAAAATTGCAAATTCAATATTGAAGATTGTAACTGTCTAATTCTTTGTGGCTTACCATCATCATTTAATAAAGGAAAAACTATTTTTAACGATGCACTGCAAAAGGGAATCCCTACTTTGCTATTGTACAATTCAAATACAAACATAGAAAATTGTAATTCTCAGCATTTTGGTATTGAAATTCAAAACTTCAATAGTTCTTTTGACGAAGCAAAACCAAACACCAACACTGATTTTGAATTATTTACTATTGACGAATCAACCAAAAATCTATTACAAAATGTTCCACCGCTTATCGCACCTTATGGCACATACAACATTGGTGTTCAAGCTCGTACGCTTTGCTTTCAGACTATTGGAACTGTTCAAACCGAACGACCTCTTATTGCCTTTTCGCAATTACAAAATGTGAAAATTGGATTCATTTTAGGTGAAGGACTCTGGCGATGGCGAATGTATGACTACAAAATGAATGAATCTTTTTCTGCGTTCGACTCATTCATAAACACTATGGTTGCGTACCTATCGCTAACAGAAAAAAAAGAATTATTTCGAGTAAATGCAGAAAGTATATTCTTTGATAATCAAGACATTACATTTACAGCAGAACTATACGACAAAAGTTTTGAACCGTTACCAAATAAAACTATTTCACTCTCAATCACAAACGAAGCAGGTACTGAATTTCCATTCACATTCAATTCTACCGATAATTTTTACTCGCTCAACGCTGGTAAATTTCCCGAAGGAAACTACTTTTTCGTTGCAAAAGCGCAATTAGATAATACAGAATTAACACAAAAAGGTTCTTTTTACGTAATGCCTCTCGTTGTAGAATACAAACAAACAAAAGCAAACCACGCCCTATTACGAGATATATCACAACAAACAAATGGAAAATTGTTTTACGATAACGAATTCGACAAATTGCAACAAGAAATAAAAAATAACACAGATATTGTTTCTATAGCAAAAACGACTAAGACAAGAAGTTTACTACTTGATTTA
>JAZRVS010000078.1:0-16760 GCA_045599365.1 Bacteroidales bacterium | reverse complement strand
TCTTTTCCACCACGATTGGAATACCAACAAAGCCCAAATTTGCATTGGAGAATCGTTTGGAGATGACGATTGAGTTTGTTGTTTTATATGCGATATTGTATCAAAATTGAATATTCCCTGTTCCTCTATAAACGATTGATTAAGAAGATTTTCTTGCAAATCAACTAAAGTTGTACTACACCATTCTTGTAGCGGAACTTCAAAGCCTTTTTTGGGACGATTATATAGTTCTTGTGGTAAGTCATTCCGAAATGCATCTTGCAAAATTCGTTTTTTCATTTTGCCATTGATTTTATACTCTGCTGGCAACGAATTCACAAATTCCACAAACGTATGATCCAAAAATGGGACACGAACTTCCAAACTATTATCCATCGACATTCTATCAACTTTAGTCAACATATCGTTAGGTAACACAAACTTTTGATCTGCCAACAAAATGTCGTTCATATTTGACTTGCAAGGAAAAACAAAGTAATGCGAAATCAATTCCGTTACATCACCAGGATTTTTTAAAAGACTTTGCGCTTGTGCTTCCGTCGCAAAACAGCACCATCTGTAGTAGATTTCTGCTGGTTGCATACCCGAAACTTCCGCATATTTTGCAACCTTTCTAAAAGCATTAAACAATGCATTAGAACGAGATTGTGGCAAATGTTTTAATAATGGGTAAGTAATTGACAATGATTTACTTAACAAACAATGATTCATTTGGTTATAATGAGCCAAATGTTTATGGTAACCAGCAAATAATTCGTCAGCACCATCACCTGATAATGCAACGGTAACATGAGGTTTTACATATTTGCAAAGTACATGCACTGCTATCGCTGATGAGTCAGCAAATGGTTCATCTATATTCTGAAGAATTTCAAATAAAGATTCTTCTAATTTTTTGTTATCTATTTGAATTTCAGTATGTTGTGAATGAATTTTCTTTGCTACTAATTGAGCATATTTTGTTTCATCAATAAAAGGATTGTCCTTAAAACCAATAGAAAAAGTTTGTAAATTATCAACGTAACGACTTGCTATTGTGCTAATTACCGAAGAATCTATTCCACCACTCAAAAACGTGCCGAGCGGAACATCCGAAATCAAGCGTTTTTTTACCGATTCAGTCAACTTCTCTACTAATGCTTTTTGTGCTTGTTTGTATGAATAAGCACTCGTTTGGGTCTGAGCATCAAATGAATAATATTGTTTTTTTGCAATTGCATTTTTCGTAACAAACAATGTGTAACCTGGCTCCAATTTTTCAACACCTTCAATCATCGTTATTGGAGCTGGGACGTACATAAACTGCAAATATGCTTGGAGTGCATTTTTATCTATGTTTCGTTTTATTGGAAAAGCCAAAATACCCTTCAATTCGGAAGAAAATCCAAAAAAAGAATCGTTTTTTACGAAATACAAAGGTTTAATTCCTATTCTATCACGTGCAACGAACAAAGTTTCATCGTGCGAATCATAAATAGCGAATGCAAAAAAACCATTTATGAAATCTATACACTTTTCCCCGTATTTTATATATAAATACAAAAGCACTTCTGTATCGGAGTGCGAACGAAATTGAACGCCATCGTTTCGCAGTTCATCATAAAAGTCACGATAATTATAAAATTCACCATTAAAAACAATAGTATATCTCCCCGACTTGTCTGTAAAAGGTTGATTTCCAGCAGAAGACGTATCTAAAATTGCCAACCGAGCATGAGCTAAAACCGCCTTTCCAACAACAATAGTCCTCTGAATCTCTGGACCACGATTGGTAAGAGAATGAATAGAATTCTCAACACAAGAACGAAATTGTTCCGAGTTATCTACAAATGAATATATTCCACCAATACCGCACATACAAAAAAGGTGTCTAAAAATACGCAATTTTAGACACCTCTGTGTTATAAAATAAAGAAATTATTTCAATTTTTCTAAAGCAACCTTTACTCGTTGTGCTGCTTTTAGCAACAACTCATCAGATGTAGCAAACGAAAAGCGAATACATTCTGGATTACCAAATCCATCACCAGAAACAGAAGCAACCAAACCTTCTGTTAATAAGTACATTGCCAAATCGCTAGATTTTTTGATTACAGATCCATCAGGAGCAGTTTTTCCCAAAAATTCGCTCACTTCAGCAAACACATAAAATGCACCATCAGGAATGTGAATATTCAACCCTTTGATTTTAGACAATTCAGCAATAAACATATCGCGACGACGCAAATATGCTGCAGTCATTTGTTTAGGATACTCTAACCCGCCATTTAATGCAGCAATTGCTGCTTTTTGAGCAACAGAACAAACGCCAGAAGTTACTTGACCTTGAAGTTTTGTACAAGCTTTTGCAATCCATTCTGGAGCAGCAATGTAACCAATTCTCCAACCTGTCATGGCGTAAGCTTTAGAAACACCATTAACAATAACTACTTGATCCTTTATTTCGCTAAACTGTGCGATAGATTGATGTTCACCAATATAATTTATATGTTCATAAATTTCATCTGCGACAACAAATATTTGTGGGTTTTTAGCAAAAACACTCGCAAGTTCTTTTAGTTCTTCTTTTGTATATACTGCACCACAAGGATTTGACGGAGAACTAAATACGAACATTTTCGTTTTAGATGTAATCATTTTTTCTACTTGCGCAGCAGTTACCTTAAAACCAGATTTAATATCAGTAGTAATAAATACAGGTTTTGCTTCAGCCAATTTTACCATTTCTGGGTAACTAACCCAATATGGTGTTGGAATTAAAACTTCATCACCAGCATTTAACAAACTTAAAAAGACATTTGATAATGCATGTTTAGCACCAGCAGAGACAGTTATTTGATTTGGTGTAAAAGTTAAATTATTTTCACGTTGGAATTTTGCACAAATTGCTTCCAACAAATCTTTATACCCACCTACAGGAGAATAAAAAGAATAGTTATCATCAATTGCTTTTTTTGCAGCTTCTTTAACGTAGTCTGGAGTATTAAAATCAGGTTCTCCAACACTCAAGTTGATAACGTCTTTTCCAGCAGCCTTTAATTCATTACTTTTCGCAGACATCGCCAAGGTTTGCGAAGCAGCCAAGGCGGCGAGTCGTTTAGAAATTTGTTCCATTCGTTACTTAATTTTTTAACCGCGCAAAGGTAGTAGAAAATTTAATTAACAAACACTCTAACTGGATTTTTTTATTAACAAAATAGACAAAATGAAAAGAGGAAAGACTTTTTTGAAATCTTTCCTCTTTTGTGGGCGCTAAGGGATTCGAACCCCTGACCCTCTGGGTGTAAACCAGATGCTCTGAACCAGCTGAGCTAAGCGCCCTTTCGGTTACATTCGTTTTTCAAATGCGATGCAAAGATAGGTGTTTTTTATTTACCTCCAAATAAAATTATAAAAATTTTGATAGAAATTCTGCAACAACATACGAACTACCTCCAATATATATTACGGAATCATTTGTAGTACAACGCTTTGCGGCTAAATATGCAGCAGAAATATTTTTATATGTCTTGTGACTTTTTTTCTGAAAATACCCTTCCAATCGCTCTATTGGCATTGCTCTTTCTATACTTGGCTGACATAAATAATATGTTGCATTATCTGGTAATAGTGCTTGAATGGAATCAATATCCTTGTCGCCAACCATTCCCCACACAATACGCACATCTTTTTTGTTAAGCGACAATAATTGTGACATTGTATATGAAATTCCATCATAATTATGTCCCGTGTCGCAAATAACCAATGGTTTCTTGGAAACAACCTGCCAACGACCAATTAAATTCGTATTTTTGACAACATTCTTATAACCTCTTTTTATTGCATTGACTGATATTTTTAAGCCAATAGATTGTAATACTTTTATTATTGTATAAACCGTTATTACATTTTTCTTTTGATATTCACCCAACAAACCACTAATAGCATTCATTTGTAATTCATTGGTTTTATTGTGAATACCAAATTTTCCAGACCATTTTTTTTCTAAAATTTGAACTGAATATTCTTTTGATGCAAATAGGATGCATGACTCGTTTTCCTTAGCAACTTGCTCAAATACAGGTGCTGTTTCTTTATGCCACTCACCTACCACAACAGGAATATTTGGTTTAATTATTCCCGCTTTTTCGCGAGCAATTTTTGCAAGTGTATCACCTAAAATTTGAGTGTGATCAAAGCCAATATTTGTAATAACAGAAACCAATGGTGTTATTACATTTGTTGAATCCAAACGCCCACCCAACCCAACTTCAACGACTGCAATATCAACATTTTGACTCGCAAAGTAATCAAATGCCATTGCTGTTGTAACTTCAAACAGTGAAGCATGAAGCGACAAAAGCTTTTTAGAATGCTTCTTTACAAAAGAAACAACATATTGTTTACTTATATTTTGTCCATTAACGCGAATTCTTTCCGAAAAATCAACAATATGCGGTGATGTGTATAAACCAACTTTGTAGCCAGACTCTTGCAATATTGATGCACAAAAATGCGAAGTCGACCCTTTCCCATTCGTACCAGCCACATGAACGTAGCGCATTTTCTGTTCTGGATTACCCAAATATGACAATAAATCTTTGATGTTTTGCAACGATGGAACGTAAGCTGATTGTCCAACGTGTTGAAAACATGGATATTGTTCGTTTAAAAATTGAATAGTTTCAGAATAATTCATAACACTGACATTTTGTACGAAAATACAAATTATTCTGGTTTATATTCCGAAAAACTTTTATCTGTATAGAAAACAACAATTTTTTCGATTTTTTTACTCTCCGTCTTGCCTTCTGTAAAAATATGCTCATTTTTTATATCCTGAACTGGAATATTATTAACCGTCTGATTTTCAGATTGTTGATTATTAAAAATATCTAATTGATGTAATTGAGTAGAATTTACATTTTCTTGATTATCAATATTTTGCGCAACCGACTTTCTCCCTAATAGGAGCCAATTTGCGTCAATTTCAGGAAAAGTTTCCAAAATACTCATTATTGTAGAAAAGCTTGGATTATTTCTATTTGCCGTTAACTGCGAAATAGTAGCCCTATTTATACGTGTTATATCTGCAAATTGAGAAGGAGACATATTCTTTAACTTCATCACTTGAATAACTCGATCGTTTATGCTTGTTTCTTCTATCATATCACCAAAAATATTGTTTACAAATGTAAATATTTTACAGTTAAAATTTTTACATTTTGTAAGTTTGTTTTTGTTAATAGTTTAAATTGCCAACATAACAAATCACCAATTATTCTATTTTAGAAGCATCAATAATGTTCAAGTATCACAACAAGTTAACTTTACAAAAAACTGATTTTTAATACATTACCACCAAATAAAGCCACTTATAACAACCATTTGTTCAAAACTTTTAAACGAACAATTTAAGTAAATTCTACAACTAACTGATTTTATGACAAATATATGTTCAGTTGTGTGTATTATAAAGCGCTGATTTATATTTTTTAATATCAGACTTATTGTTTACAAAACTTAATACAACAACACAATACGCTTGCAATAAAGTATTACTTTATTACAAGTATGTTAATTAGATAATTTACAAATGTTTATTTTTGATTTGCAAATGTCATTGCTTTTTCAACACCTAATGTTAAAAATGTTTGCAAGGCAGAAATTGCTTTTTCTGTAATTTCTGGAATTTGTTCTTTTTCTTCTTTGGTCCACTCCCCTAACACAAAATCAACTTGTTGACCTTTTGAAAAATTATTTCCAACACCAAAACGTAAACGAGGATAATTTTCAGAACCTAATAATTCTTGAATATTTTTCAATCCATTATGACCACCTGCACTACCCTTTGCTTTCATTCGTAATTGCCCAAATGGCAAGGCAAGGTCATCAACAATTACCATCACATTTTCGATAGAAATTTTTTCTTTCTGCATCCAATAATGAACTGCTTTCCCAGAAAGATTCATATATGTAGATGGTTTTATAATAACCAATTGTCGCCCTTTGAACGATGCATTTGCTACACTTGCATACCGATCAACTGAAAAAGTTGCACTTAGTTTTTTTGCGAATTCATCAACTACAGTAAACCCCGCATTGTGACGTGTATTTGCGTATTCGTCACCAATATTTCCAAGACCAACAATTAGATATTTCATGTTAAAAGTATAAAAAAATTAAAAAAAATCCGTCAATGGAAGACCACCAACGGATTTATGCTTAAAAATCGCTATTAGAATTATTTACCTTGACTATCACGAGTTGCTAAAACTGAGCAAACAACAGATGACTTAGGTTCTTCAATTGTCAAACCATCAAATGAAACAGATGTCAATTTAACTGATTGTCCAAGACCAAGTGAAGTAACATCAATTACTAACTCTGCTGGTAAATCTTTCATCAAACCAGAAACACGCATTTTGCGCATTTTTACTTTCAACTTACCACCAAGTTTAACACCTTCAGCGTGTCCTGTAATCTTGATTGGCAATTTAACCATAAATGGTTTATCTTCTGTAACTTCCATGAAATCAACATGAAGTACATTGTCTGTTACTGGATGGAATTGAACTTCTTTCAAAATTGCTTTGTGTTCTTTACCATCAATATTAAGAACTACTACATATACATTAGGTGTAATATAAACTTTATCAAAAGCTTTTGCTTCAACAGTAAAGTTTTTGTTTTCACCCAAACCGTACAATACACAAGGAATTAAACCTTTTGCACGAAGTTCTTTAGAATCTTTTTTACCAAGATTGGTTCTTGATTGACCTGCTAAATCTATTGTTAACATATTACCAAATTTGTGTGCTACTTATGTCAGAAAGACATCCATTACACGGGTTAATATTAAAATTTCGGGGCAAAGATATATTATTTTTAAGAAAAACCTACTTTTTCAACCTTAAAATCACTGGTTTTGTTGAAAAAGTAAACGAAACGTACAACCTGTTTTCCATTCGGAACATCCGTATGCCGTTTTACCTTTTACAACAACCCCTTTCCCACATACTGGACATGTAGAGCCAATTATAGAATCATTAGGCTGTACTTGTTTGGTTGCACTTTTTTTCTTTTTTGGTGTTTTGTTTTTCGTTTCTTTATTGTCAGTTTTTGCTGATACTTTTGTTTTTTTATTTTGTAATTCGGTTAATGCAACTCGCCTATTGCTATTATCTTGCATGACAGTTTTTACAATTTCAACAACCATTTGTTTTAGTTCATCAAGAAATTGCTTTGCATCATACGTATGGTGTTCTATTTCTCTTAATTTTTTCTCCCATTGCCCTGTTAACTCTGCACTTTTAAGAGACTCTTCTCGAATTAATTGTATCAATTCTATTCCTGTAGGTGTCGCAATTAAATTTTTCTTTTCTTTTATAATGTATCGTCTTTTAAATAGAGTTTCAATAATTGCAGCACGAGTTGAAGGACGACCAATACCATTTTCCTTTAACGCATCTCTAAGATCCTCTTCTTCAACCATTTTACCTGCAGTTTCCATTGCTCGCAATAAAGTTGCTTCTGTATATGGTTTCTTTGGCTGTGTCCATTTTTCCGCCAAATCTGGCGTATGAGGACCACTTTCGCCTTTTGTAAATGTCGGCAAAACACGTTCTTCATCATCTTTCTTTTCATCATCATCTTGCGTGTTTTTACCAAAAACAACCTTCCAGCCTTGTTCTACAATTTGCTTACCCGTAGCTTTAAACTCGTAAACATCTGCTTTTCCTAAAATAGTTGTTGTTGAAAACTTGCAATCGGGATAAAACGCGGCAATAAAACGACGAGCAACTAAATCATACACCTTTTGTTCGTCAAGCGACAACCCCTGCGGAACCACACCTGTCGGTATAATTGCGTGGTGATCGGTAACTTTTGATGAATCAAAGACTTTCTTGCTTTTAAGTAGAGATTTTCCACGAAAAACCTCCAATAAATTTGTATAACCTGCTTGCGCCAAACCACCCATTATTTGAGGACATTTAGGATAAATATCATCACTCAAATATGTGGTATCAACACGAGGGTATGTTGTATATTTTTTTTCGTAAAGACTTTGTATTAATTGTAGAGTTTTATCTGCCGAAAATGCAAACTTTTTGTTGCAATCTACTTGTAGTGATGTTAAATCAAACAACCTTGGTGGTGCTTCTGTTCCTGATTTTTGAGAGATATCAGTAACGACAAATGGACAATTTTTTATTTTCTCTAAAATAGCTTTTAAATCGTCCAAACTCATTGTATCATCGGTTGAAGTAGAAGTAAACGTAACATCTCGATAAACAGTTGATAAAACCCAATATTGTTTTGGCTCAAAATTTTCAATTTCTAATTGCCTATTAACAATCATAGCCAAAGTTGGCGTTTGAACTCGCCCAATAGAAAGTACTTGGCGATTTTGTCCATATTTTAATGTATATAGACGAGTTGCATTCATTCCCAACAACCAATCTCCAATAGCACGCACAAGTCCAGCTTCATACAACGACTTGTATTCTGCTTGATCCTTTAGATTTTTAAAACCATCTTTTATTGCTTCTTCAGTTAGCGAAGAAATCCACAACCGTTTTACTGGACACTTTGCTCGAGCCTTTTGCATAACCCATCGCTGAATCAATTCTCCTTCTTGTCCAGCATCACCACAATTGATGATAGAATCGGCATGTTGCATTAACGTCTCAATGATACGAAATTGTTTTTTTACGCCACTATCATCAATAAGTTTTATTCCAAAATTATTTGGAATCATTGGTAACCGACTCAAAGCCCACGCCTTCCATGTATCAGAATAATCGTGAGGCTCTTTGAGTGTACATAAATGTCCAAATGTCCACGTTACTTGATAGCCGTTACCTTCCATATAACCATCGTGCGATTCGTTTGCTCCCAAAACATGTGCAATGTCACGAGCAACACTTGGCTTTTCGGCTATACAAACTATCATAATTGACTAATTATTTCTTTATTTTGTTGCAGTTTTTACAACCCAACTGATCGAAGTCAAAATTAGACTTTATTTGCGAAATAATTGCATTCACTATCTGATAAATTTCACCACCTTCCGAATAATCGGCTAAACAAGCGAAATTTACACGATTTTCATTCATTAACTTTTTTGCTAAATCTTTTTTCTTTTTATCGTGCGTACGATATATTGCAATAGAATTTCCGCCATATTGTTTCACCATTCTCATACACGGAACATCAGTTTCGCCATCACCAAAATAAATCATGTGTTTGAAAGGAACGGGTCTATCGCACTCTGCCATATATTCATTTACACGATAATTTTCCGAAATTTTAGTAACACCCTTATTTATCATAGCAAGAAATTGCGTCTTTGCTGTAAAATCAACGGCAACCGCTGGCCACTGAGCAATACCATCAACATCATATAGGAAAGAACAAGCGTATATATGTTTGAATTTATTGGCAATTGAAGTACCCTCAATCATCTCCTTTAATCCCGACGAATTTATATAATGTTCCACTGTAACATCATATTTTTTTGCCAAGACCTCAATTAAATCAAACCACTCTTCTACACCTTTATATAACTTGACATTTTTTCCATAATTTACAAAAGCCTCTCTACGAATACTTACCCCAGCCATGCGAGCCTTATCAATCATTAACTTCATATAACACAACACATTACTTGCATCGTGCTGCTTAACCAAGGTGTCAACTTCACACCAAAAGGCATTTTTGTTTTTTATACCAATCGCCTTTAAAAAATCATATTCTTGCATATTGCATGGAGAAAGTGTCCCATCAAAATCGTAAATTAAAGCTACAGTTGGTTTCATGTTTTAGGGATTAGTGTTTAGCGATTAACGATTAGTGATTAGTGATTTGTGAAATTCTTAATTCTTAATTCTTAACTCTTAACTCTCTTACAGTACTTCAAATCCCAGCAATTCAATTTCGTCAACTAGTTGAGAGTGAATTGAGTTATCTGCCAATGCTGTTGAAAGATATTTTTTATTATCATCTGCAAAAACAGAAATAGCGCCATTACAACCAGAAAGAACACATCCAAGAAAGTTAGCACCACCAGAGATTCCTACACCAAGTGAAAGTTCTTTGCACAACTTTTGAGCCATACCAATAGCATCGTTGTCGTCAACTCGAATTATACCATCAACCAATTTCTTTGGATATAATCCAGGAATAATTTCATCTGATAAACCTTGAATTTTATGAGGTCCGAGAGATTTCCCTAATGTTATAATTGACGATTGCAAAGGTTCTAAAGCAAACATTTTTGAATTATGCTTGTCTTTGAAATATTTTCCGCAACCATGCAAAGTGCCTGCAGTACCAACACCAGCTATAAAACAAGGAAACTCATTGATTTTTGCTTCTATTTCGGGTGCAGTTGTTTCGTAGTGAGCAATCATATTGTGCTCATTTTCAAATTGATACGTTAAAAAATATCCTTGTTTTTTGTAATCTTCTGCCTTTTTAAACGCCGACTCAAAGTCATCAGTCAACTCTAAATGAGCGCCATACAATCGTAACAATTTGAAGCGTTCTTCAGACATAAATTTGGGAATACAAATAGTAATCGGATTACCTAAATAACGAGAAATGGCAGCAAATGAAATACCCATATTTCCACTTGTTACTTCGCATATTGGTGTTTTTTCGTCAATGCACCCCGTTTCATAAGCATTTTTTAAAATATAGTATGCAACTCTATCTTTTATGGAACCAGACAAATTATACCATTCGGCTTTGATGTACGCGTGTTTATTCTCGCCCTTATATTTGTAATTGATTTTGATTAGAGGTGTATTACCTACCAATTTTCTCAATTGTTCAAATTTTTTCCCAAAATCCATCATAACGTATTTTCAAAAATCCATGCAAAAGTAGTATTTTTTGGTGATATGTTGTAATTCATTGTTTTTTAGTTTGTGGATTTATAAAAATAACATGCATTTTGTTTGCATTGCATATTTTTTGCACTATATTTGCGCAGTTAAAATTTGTAGTTATGCCAGCACATAAGTCAAAAAATTTCAGGTTTCGCATTATTGATGATTGTCTTCGTGATAAATCTCGCAAATGGTCGTTAGATGATTTAATCAAAGAGGTATCTCGACGCCTATCAGATGAATTCAATGTGGAAAAAGTTAGTCGTCGTTCTATACAATATGACATAGCACTCATGCGTGAGCCACAACCAACGGGTTATAATGCTCCAATTATTTGTATTGATGGCTGTTACTCCTATTCAGACGAGACTTTTTCTATTCAAAATATGCAATTAAGCAAGCCTGATATTGACAATTTAACAGAAGTAATCAATACTTTAAAACAATATAAACAATACACACATTTAGGTGATATTACTAAGTTAATAGAAAAAATAGAAGCAATTATCACCGTCAATCCAAAACCAAACTCACCCATTGCTGAATTTGAAATTGGCAAGACATTAGAAAAAGGAATTTCTTGGTTAAAACAAATTGTTGATGCTACAGAAAAGAAACAAGTTATAGAAGTTTCTCAAAAGAAAAATAATAGCGTAGTGCAAACTATTTTCCATCCATATTATTTAAAAGAATACCACAACGAATGGTTTTTGTATGGCATAGAAGACAAAACAGAAAAATTCATTATGATACCTGTCAGCGATATACTTGCAATTTCGCCACAAATAGTTGATTTTATTGAAAATACAAAATATCACATTGACGATTACTTTAAGTATCTTGTTGGCGTAACACCAAGTGAATCAGCAAAGCCTGTACAAGTTCGTTTAAAAATTACATCAGATATAATTGAAACTGTAAAAAAACACCCTTTTCATCACACACAAATAGTAGAAGATTGTATGGATGGAGCTACGGTTGATATGAAAGTGATGATAAATAAAGATTTGACAGAAAAGGTTTTACGATATGGTTCTAAAGTAAAAGTTGAAATACCAGATAAGTTTAGAAAAACTATTGCAGACGAACATAAAAAATCAAGCGAAACCACTGTGCAGTTAAGTTTATTTTAATTAAGAGGTAAAAATTACGATGGTAAACTTGACAATTAGCATATTATCAAGTATGATTGTACACATAATTTTAATTCTTAATTCTTATCTCTTAATTATCACCCCATGATTCCTAACGATACGATAGAGAGAATCATAAGCCTCGCTAAAATAGAAGAGGTTGTTGGTGATTTTGTTGCATTGCGACGTGCTGGCTCTAACTATAAAGGTTGCTGTCCTTTTCACGATGAAAAAACCCCATCATTTGTAGTTTCACCAGCCAAAGGCATATACAAATGTTTCGGTTGCGGAAAGGCTGGAAATGCCATCACATTTATTAAAGAACAAGAGAAATGTTCTTATTCTGACGCAATTCGTTATCTTGGTCGAAAATATCACGTAGAAATAATAGAAACAGAACTTTCCGACGAAGAAAAACAAAAAAGAGATGTTCGAGAAAGTTTACAAATTATCAATCAATATGCATCGGAATTCTTTGAAAAAAGTATGTGGGAAACCGACGAAGGCAAATCCGTTGCACTCTCCTACTTTTACGAACGAGGCTTTACTGAAGCAACTATCCGTAAATTCCGATTAGGTTACAGTCCACAAAAGAAAGATGCTTTCACAAAAGAAGCAGAATCAAAAGGATACAAACTTGAATATTTAACCAAAATTGGACTTACAAGTGTTGGTGATAACTACAAATTAGATAGATTCCACGGACGTGTGATGTTTCCTATTATGTCCGTTTCGGGAACTGTAATTGGTTTTGGTGGGCGTGTATTAACAGCGGCAAATGAACACGTTGCTTCTGGAGCAAAATATGTAAATTCTCCAGAATCAGAAGTTTACAATAAGAGTCGTACATTATATGGTATTTCTTTTGCAAAAAACGACATTGTAAAAAAAGATGAATGTATTTTGGTTGAAGGTTATACCGATGTAATCTCAATGCATCAAGCTGGAATTACCAACGTGGTTGCATCGTCGGGTACATCGTTAACCAACGAGCAAATAGATTTAATCAAGAGATTTACACAAAATATTGTCGTTATTTACGATGGTGATAATGCTGGTATAAAAGCATCTGTTCGAGGCATAGATATGATTTTGGAGAAAGATTTGAATGTTCGCGTTCTTCTACTTCCAAACAATGATGATCCAGATACATTTGCACGAAATCATACCTCGGAAGAAATTTCGGAATATATAGAAAAAAACAAAGTCGATTTTTTGACATTTCGTACTCGTATTGCTGCCGAAGAGACTAAAAATGATCCTATTGAACGTGCAAAATTCATTACAAGCATTGTTTCTACAATTGCAAAAATTCCAAACGAAATAAAGCGAACTGTTTTTATTCAAGAATGTGGAAAAATCCTTTCAATAGATGAACGTTCGCTTGCAAATCAGGTTGCGACAATACTTGGACAACCAACAAAAACATATAAAACGGCGCAAGTTCAACAAGCAAATGAACAAAGTGTTTTTATTCCAGTTGATACCATATTAGCTAATGAAAAAGATATTATTCGCGTACTGATTTTGTATGGAAATCAAAAAATAAGTATCCCAAAATCAAGGATAATGCATGCTGCAAATAATAAAATTGCAAAATATAAAAACATAGAAATCAACACAATACAAGATTCTTTTGAAGGGTTTGTTAAAGACTACATAAAACGAGAATTAGAAGACAATCAACTTTTTCTCCTCAATGAAAACGAGAAAAAAATCTATGACGAATATTTTTCTCATTCTGATTTAGACAACGATGCATTGTTGGCATATTTGAGAGATTATGTCGATGCAGAACGAATTGCGAACATATTAACGGAAGCAAAAATTGATGAAGTTTATTGGAAAAAAAATAAAATATATCACAATGAATCCAATGACGAATTTTTAAACGAACAGACTACCCTTTTGGTAACAGAAACAATTCAAGAATATGCAAAACGACGTTACGAATCAGAAAAAAATGTTCTCTGTTGCCAACTTGAAAATCTCACAAACAATTTAGAAAAAATTCTTATACTTTCGTATGCAATAGACGAACTGGCTAAACAATTACGACACACAAGTAGATAGTAAAATGTTTTCTTCGTGTAAATTCGTGTAATTCGTGGTTCCATAAAAAGTAAAGGCGGGACTCAAACCCGCCTCTACAATATTATTTGCAAATAATTCGACGTATATTATTGAATTGAAATTGATACGTTTTGTCCTTCAACAACAACGAAATAAATGCCTGCTTTCAAATTTTGGTTGGCAATTTTTTGACCAAGACTTGTAATTACAAATGCTGGTGCTTCGCCGTTTATGAAAATTTGATTGTTGACGATTGAAATTGCGTTTGCAAGTTCCACATTTTCAATTGCTGTCGTTGTACTTCCGCCTGTTCCGTCTGCATTTTTAGTTGTGAACGAGCCTGTATATTCTTTTAGGACAGATTTATTTTTATCCAATGCCTTGAAAGAATAATTGTAGCCTGTTGCTGCAGAAAGACCTGTAACCGTGAATTGATAGCCTTCTACGGCTGCTTTGAGTTGCGAGTTAGAAAAATCTATATTTGCCAACTGCCCTTGATTGTTGAACGTAAGCGTGCAGAATGTTACGCCATTGTTTTGGATTGTAAGCGTGTAGGAATTTGCCGAAGCATTTGTTGGCATTGAGAACACTGCCTCGTTGATTTCCGGCTCAACAACTACTTCATCTTTTTCTAACTCTATGTTTTCAGAACCTATACATTCTACGTGTTTGAATGAGCCCCACCCGGCAGCATAATCATATTCATTAAATTTAGAACAAGGAATATATAAAGTTCCACTATAATTTTCAAAAGAATCACCATGCGCTTCTGGTGGTGTTATTGCCAAACATGTTACTGTTGCTATTTTATTGCAATTGTCAAACGCCTGAGAACCAACATATGTAACATTACTTGGAATAACAATGGAAGTTAACTTTTTACAATTTAAAAATGCACAATAACCAATATAGGTGAGAGTTTGTGGTAAGGTAATAGACAAGCAATTCTCAAAAGCAGATGAACCTTTATAGGATTCCGTTTTAGTTACAGCATATTTTTTGTCAGAATAAGTAATGGTATCAGCAAAAAGAATGTTACCTGAATATGGATAATAAAAACCTTCATACATCTCTTTTATATCTCTTACCTTATAATCACAGGTAATAATTTCGGCTTCCGTTTCGTTAACTATATGATAGATAACACCATCTTTTATAACATACGGCTCTTCATTCATCTCTATTTCCAAATCTTTTTCTTGTAACAATACTAATTTAAATTGTTTTCCACCAAATGTTATCGTATCGGGTAAAGGCAACGGTGTATCCCAGTCTACATTTATTACTTCAGCCTCATTCTCGTTAATAATATGACATAATATTCCATCCATTTCAAAATAATTGCATACATCTGCTACATTTAAATTGTCAACCTCTGGAAAGGTAGTCATTATTCTATTCCAAAAAAGATGATTACCGATTGATTTCACATTTGGAGGAATTGTAATATTAAAATGTTCATTTTTATATGGTTTATACTCTTCAGAAACAGCAAATGCACGATCACCAATAGAAGTAACTGTTTCAGGTATAATAACAGATTGGAGGTCTTTTTCATCATAAAATGCGTTTGGGGCAATTGATGTCACATATAAATATTCCACTTCGTCTTCCCCAGTTTCTTCATTATACAAGAGCCAACCAGTTTCAACTTTGTCAGGTATTTCAAAATCTCTTACATAAGAATTTGAATTTCTTCCTACAAATGTAACACAACCTTCAACATTATAGTAACACCAACCATTATCACATTCTGCAGCAAAATAACATTCATATTCAGAATCATAACTTTGTGCAAAAACCCCAAGATAACTATATTTATTACCATCTATCGTAAAAGTAACCGTCTTGGTACCCTGAGACTCTGCTATACTTGCCACAAGTATAAAAGAAAAAATAACAATTAACTTTTTCATAAAATTTCCATCATCAAATTTACAATTTTCAACGCATCTTCTTTATTAGTTTCTTCATATACAGTCGTGTTTCTGATCACTTGTTTTTCATAGACTTTAGACTGCAAAAGGAAACGGGTGAATTTTTCTTTGAATTTATCGGAACAAGCACATATGAAAACATCACACATACTAAAATATACAAACATCTCATTCCATCTCATATCTCTTTCATAGTCACCTTCCGACAGAATTACCACTAATTTTCCGTCTTTGTTTTGCAACAAATCAAAAATATCATTCATTTTCCCGCCAAAAACTTTGTGAGAAAGGCACGTATAGCCCTTTTCTTGCTGTAAATATTCACTTACTTTCCCAAGTGTGATTGTTTTACCGCAGTTTGAAGGACCAGTAAGGATTAATACTTTAGTATTTCTTTCCATTTTGTGTATTATTTTTCTGCCTACTTCTTTTTCACCGACTTTCGGCACGCATCGGAGTACCAAGATTTGTTCACTTACGCACATAAAAAAAGCGTGGTACTTTGTTTTTATCGTTATCTCTGGATTCTTGAGGTTCTCGACTACCTTGCTTAACCATATATAACACAACAAAGTCCACGCAACTCGCGTGCACGCCTCTGTCGCTTATCTTGGTTAAGCTTTATTTTGAAATTGTCGAGATTCCAATGAATCCAAGATTCAGCAAAAAACGCTTTTTCCACCACCAAAGTGGCTATTTTATAAATGTGCGTACAACTACGCGTTTACTTCATAGGCAAAAAG
>JAZRVS010000077.1:0-15617 GCA_045599365.1 Bacteroidales bacterium | reverse complement strand
TTGCATATCAAGCAACCCCTAAAGGCGGTTCGTGGATGCTTGATGACAAGAATGACAATGGATTGAGCGGAGATGGTATCTTGGCTCCTAATTTCTTTGGAGAAGTTACAAGCAACCACACAATTGCATATAGTTACACCGATGCTATTACTGAATGTACAAATACAGAAACTCAACCCGTAACGATTCAGTACACACCAGCACCAACAGTAAATGGATACTCGGCATTGGTATCAGAAGGACAAGTGGTGATTGTAAGCGCTAATGTAGGTTCTGCTGATGAAACAATAACATGGTATTCACACACAAATGATGTATTATCGCACAATGCGTCTTTTGAAACGAGTGATGATGGCAGTCAACCAGTGAATACATCATATTTTGCAACAAAGACTATCAATGGTTGCGAAAGTGAGAAATCTGAAGCAAAAGTACTTATAATAAATTGTCCTATTCCAAAACCAAATGTTATCCAACCAGATGCTATCTGTAACTACGATGATGCACCAGAATTGACTGCAACTTTAGGAGACTGGGACGAACGTCCTACTGGAACAGGTTCTGTTGTATTCAACTTCTACGAAGATGAAAATGCAACGACACCAATATCAAGTGATTTGGAAGGAACCTTTAAACCAAACATTGACAAAACAAAGGCTGCAACATACACTTATTGGGTTGCCGAATACAATGAAAATATAGAACCTGCAGCCTGTGAAGGGAAACGAGCAAAAATAACTTTGAATGTTAAGAAAACTCTGTTACCGACAATTTCCTCTTCGGTAGATGCCGTATGTCAATATCAGGAAAATCCTACATTTACAGGAGTTGGTAATGGTACAATTCAATGGAATGAAAGTGAGCCATCGTATCCAGCAGTTGGTTTTGATGAGGAAGGGAATACATTCATTCCGTCAGTATCAGAAGTTGGAATACACAGCGTTTGGATGACACAATTGGTTGATGGTTGTGTTTCGGAAGCGGTTGAAGGTCGTTTTGAAATCAAGGAAATTCCTACAGCCCCAGAAGTAGAGAATGCAACAGTTTGTGAATTGGCAGAAAAATCTTCTGTTTGTGTCAAAAATGCTGAAGGTTCTATAACGTGGTACTCTAATTTGAATGCAACGGGATTATTAGCAAAAACAACTTGTTATACACCAAATGTTTCTAATGCAGGAAGCTATACTTACTATGCAACACAGACTGTCAATGGTTGTGAAAGTGCTACAAGTGCTGCAACATACATAGTTTATCCAATGCCGTCTGTCCCTGTTGTGAAAACGAATTCAGTTTCTTGTGAATATGACGATGTTCATACGTTGTCAGTTGCCGAAAAAGAGGACGTGATAGTCGCTTGGTATTCATCTACTGATTTGGATTCACAAATTGCGACAGGTAATATATACGAGCATCAAATTACTTCAAGTGGAACTCAGCGATATTATGTTCGTCAAATAGAAAATGGCTGTGTTGGGAATTATTCGGTTGCGAGTTTTGTCGTTGTTGAAACACCAACGGCACCAATTGTTTCTAATGATGTGGTTTGTTATGGTGATGTTGCAAATTTGAGTACTGACGGTGTAAAAGATTTGTGGTATTCTGATGTTGAATTGAGTTCTTTGGAAGGTCAAGGCTTCTCATTCTCTGTATCAGACGTTGTCGCAGATCAGACATATTATGTTGTTCGAGAAAAGAATGGGTGTCAAAGTAATACTGTAGAAGCAAAAGTATCGGTTATTTCAATTCCAAATGTTGTGATTACGATGGACGATGAGGAAATATCGTCAGTTATGCGATGTGAATATGATGAGGAAAAGCCATTGGTTGCAGAAGTCTCTCCTACTTTGAGTGATAGTGATTATGTCTCGTGGTTTATTTTCCCTGGAAATAAAACGATAGAGGGTGATAAAGAAATTATGTTATCAGACTATGTGAGTCTTGCATCAACATTAACTTCGAGTGCAAATTATACTGTACGGGCTCAGTATATGGTTAAAAACGAACATCGAAACACGTATTGTGCAAGTGCAATGGATACCGTAAAAGTAATAACCAATTCTAAGGCACGTAAACCAGTCGTGTTGTCTCAAGTAATTTGTCAAGGAGAGGAAATTGAACCATTGTATGCCTTCGGAACACCAAACGTGTCGTGGATAAGTCTTGATGGCGTTTTGCCTATTCGTTCGCAAGGACAACGATATGAATTTGCAAAACAACAATCAAATTTAGAAGTCGGAACCTATCGTTTCTTAGTGTATGACGAAAATTCAGAAACTGGTTGTCATAGTGATACAGTTGTCGCGGAAATGACTCTTGCGCCTGCTGCACAGACAAAAATTTATGGTGCTGATTCTGTGTGCGTTGGCGCTACAGAAGAATATTATACAAATTTTAGTAGCGAGAGTTCGTATTTGTGGTTTGTATCGGGTGGAAATTTGAATTATTCAAAAGACGATAGATCAACATCTGTTCGATATGTGGATTGGAATAATCCAGGTATTGATACGTTGGTTGTATATGAACAAACGTGGGCAGGTTGTCAAGGTTATGATACGTTGGTTGTAAAAATTGCAGATAAACCTCATGCTTTGTTTTCGTGGTCATTGCCAGGTTCTTCAAATGTTATAGAGTTGAAAGATAGTACAATACAAGATTCGTTGTGGGATGTTACTTCTACAGGGGAACGACTTGCTTATGCGGTTCCCTATACAATGTATTGGAATTATGGCCATTCTGGTAATGATAATACTATAATAGAATTGGAGGTTCCGTACGAGAAACGAAATTATCCAATTCGAGAAGAAAATTATGTGTATGGATACAATTGCCCAGTTTTGACGGTCGAAAATTCATTTGGTTGTCAAGATGTGTACGAACAATGTATATTTATTAATATAACGTATGGATTGTTTGTCCCAACGGCATTTGCTCCTACTAATCCAGCGCAAGGCGTTCGTTATTTCCAACCAAAGGGCTATAATTTGAAAGAATGTGAGATATCGGTATATGATAAATGGGGAAATTTAGTTTGGTATTCAAACGAGGTTGAAGACGGAATCTTCGTTGGAAAATGGGACGGAAAATGCAATGGGAAAATGATGGCTTCTGATGTGTATCGTTGGAAAATGGAAGCTACATTTATTGATGGACAAGTTTGGGAAGGTTATGAATTAAGTAATGGCAAAAAGACCAAATTTGGTAATGTAATGTTGATTAGATAATGTTAAGAAGATGGATAAAAATTATTGGGAAAAATTTTATTCAAAACAAAATGCAGAATTTGCACCATCGCTTTTTGCCGAATATGTGGTGAAAAATGTTACTGCATCAGGGAAAAATATTATTGAACTGGGTTGTGGGAATGGGCGAGATGCTACATATTTTGCACAAAATGGCTATGCTGTTTTGGCTATTGACCAGTGTTCAAGTGAAATAAGTCTGTTACAAAATAGATATTCTAATTGTGATAATTTGGTGTTTACTTGTGCCGATTTTACGAGTTTGCAACAAACTACAAATTATGATATTGTATATTCTCGTTTTACACTTCATTCAGTTTCAAAAGAGGAACAAAATCGAGTGGTGGATTGGGCATTTGCTTCTTTGAAAAAAAATGGTGTCTTTTGCGTTGAGGTTCGCGGTCAAAAAAATGAAATTTATAATATCGGAGAACCCGTTCCAAATGAGAAAGATGCTTTTGTTTTGAATAATCATTATCGCCGTTTTTTAAATTTTGACGAATTTAAAACCGAATTGATTGAAAAAGGTTTTTCTTTAGATTTTGCCCAAGAGGAGAAAGGTTTTGCTCCATTTAATGGCGCAGACGAAACTTTTATACGAGTAATTGCACGTAAGTAATATGAGAGATTTAGCTGTTTGGTTTGCTCAAAAATTGGGTTTGTATCATTTCTTTGTAAAACAATTGACAAAGATTGAAAATAAAAAGATGGCAAATCGGTTTCATAAGTATGGACTTGAAACCCTAATACAAGCAGATAAAGCATTCCAAAGTTGTGGCGCAAGGATGTTTTTCGCGTTTGGAACATTGTTGGGCGCTTTTCGAGAACATAATTTTATACCATACGATTTTGATTTGGATGTGGGAATTATGGCGAGCGAGCGTCCCGAAAATTTAGATGAAATAATGTTGTCGTTTGGATTGACCAAAAAACGACAATTTTATGTAAAAGAAACAGGTAGAATAACTGAAGATCAATACGAATATAAAGGTGTTCAAATAGATGTTTTTTATCAATTTGAAAAGAATGAGGATACAATATATTCGTATGTTGGTCGTCGACACGAAACAAAAGAATGGAAGGAAGCTAATCGAACTGATGGATTTCCATGTGTTGTTTGGGAGTATGAAAAATCAGAATTGAAAAAGGTAGTATTTCTTGGTTATGAATTTTTTATGCCAGAAAAAGCAGAATTGTGGTTAAGAACTATTTATGGTGATGATTTTATGACTCCAATTCGTGATAAATCTGCCGCTAATTTAGAAAGTTCACCAATTCATTTTGAGCGATTGTTTCGCCGATAATTGAGATACTATAATTGGAATAATTTGCCAATTTTGTTACTTTTGCAGTCGTTAAATTTTTAGAGATGGTAACATTTATTGTAGCAGTTGTAGCACTCATATTGGGATATGTGTTCTATGGCGCATTTGTTGAAAAAGTAATAGGTGTAGATTCAAATAGACAAACACCTGCATTTACAAATCAAGATGGCGTAGATTATATTCCTATGCCGTTATGGAGAGTTTTTCTTATTCAATTTTTGAATATTGCAGGAACAGGACCGATTTTTGGTGCAATTGCTGGAATTTTATTTGGACCCGCAGCTTATTTGTGGATTGTTTTCGGTTGTATTTTTATTGGAGCAATGCACGATTATATGTCAGGCATGATTTCGTTGCGAAAAGGCGGAGCTTCATTACCAGAATTTATAGGTGATGAACTTGGTTCAGGCGTTCGTCTAGTTATGCGTATAATGACATTGATATTGCTTATTATGGTGGGTGCAGTTTTTGTAACTACTCCTGCTGGATTGCTATCTGATCTTACATCGGATTGGGGAACTTTTGGAAGCACTACATTTTGGTGTATTGTAATATTTGTGTATTATGTTTTAGCAACGCTTTTACCTATAGATGTCTTAATTGGTAGAATATATCCATTGTTTGGCATCGCATTGTTGGTTATGGCGGTAAGTGTCTGTGTTGGCATCTTTACTCAAGAAGGTTCAATGCCAGAAATCACAGATGCGTTTCATAGTCATCATCCTAAGGGCTTACCAATATTTCCATTCTTGTTTATAACTGTTGCTTGTGGCGCTATTAGTGGCTTTCATGCTACGCAGACTCCAATGATGGCTCGGTGTATAAAAAATGAGAAATATGGACGTTTTGCTTTTTATGGAGCAATGATTACGGAAGGATTTGTTGCTTTGATTTGGGCTGCAGCTACAATAAAATATTGTGATAACAATTATGAACAATTGGCATCATTTTCAAACCCAGCACAAGTAGTAAATCTTATTTGTAATACGTGGATGGGAAAAATTGGAGCAGCCCTTGCAATTCTTGGTGTTGTCGCAGCGCCAATAACATCTGGCGATACGGTATTCCGTTCTGCACGATTGATTACTTCGGACTTCCTTCATTTTCCTCAAAATAAGATTTGGAAACGGTTGGTTATTTCTTTGCCATTATTTTTAGCCTCTGCTATTTTAATGACCATAAACTTTAATATTTTGTGGCGATATTTTGGATGGATTAATCAAACATTGTCCCTTTTTACTTTGTGGGCAATTACCGTTTATTTGTATAAGCAGGGAAAATGTTTTTATATTTCTTTGATACCTGCAATATTTATGACATCGGTTTGTACAACATATATACTATTGGCACCAGAAGGTTTTGCATTGTCATCGGTAGTTGGTTATACAATTGGTGCTGTGTTTACGGTTGCCTTATCTGCTGTTGTTATTGTGTATATGCGGAAATGTAAAAAAGAAGTAGTACTATGATAAGTTTTCAAAACGCCATACAAGCATATTTGCGACGTACTGGTTTCTCTACATTTGAACCGAAAGCTTTTTTGTTTGATATGGATGGCGTTTTGTACGATTCAATGCCGTTTCATGCCGTAGCGTGGAAATCCGCATTGAAGAATGTGGGCGTTGATTTTGATGAATATCATGTTTATTTGAATGAAGGACGCACAGGAAAATCAACTGTAAATGAAGCATTTCTAAAACAGTTAGGAAGAGAAGCTTCAGATGCGGAAATTCAACGGATTTATGCCGATAAATCTGAAATTTTTCAACGTATTTCTAAAACAGTTCCCATGCCTTTTGCAGACAAGGTTTTGGATTATTTGAAACAAATAGATAAAAAAATTGTTCTTGTTACTGGTAGCGGTCAAAAAAGTCTTCTTGCAAAGTTGAATGATTCATACCCTGGAATTTTTTCTATGGAAAATATGGTAACTTCATTTGACGTAAAATATGGGAAACCAAATCCAGAACCATATTTGATGGGTTTACAAAAAGCGAGCGTACTACCGAATGAGGCGATTGTTGTTGAAAATGCTCCTTTGGGGGTTCGTGCAGGTGTGAGTGCAAATATTTTTACTATTGCATTAAATACGGGAATATTGAAAGATGAAGATTTGAAAAATGCTGGAGCAGATGTCGTGTTGCCATCAATGGAGTCTTTTTATGAGAGTTTGTATAATCTATGTTAGTGTAGGCGTATGATGAAAAAATTTGTTCTTATTTGTTTTGCTTGTTTCTTTTCTGTTTTTGTTTTTGCAGAAAATAGTTCTGATACTACTCAAAAAAAGTCTATTATTTCTCAGGTAGAAGATTGGTATAGCCAAAATATGAATTATGTGACTGTTACTGTGTTAATGACAATCGAAAGTTCGTTTATACCATTCCCATCTGAAGTTGTAATCCCTCCTGCTGCGTATGTTGCATGTAACGAGGGAAGTAATATGAATATCTTCTTAATAGTTCTATTTGGAACATTAGGCTCATTGCTTGGTGCATTAATCAATTATTTTTTAGCGAAATGGTTGGGGCGACCGATTATTTACAAGTTTGCAGATAGTAAATTCGGACATCTTTGCTTATTGAGTGTAGAAAAAATACAAAACGCAGAGAATTATTTTAACGAACATGGAAATATATCAACATTTGTTGGGCGTTTGATACCTGCAATACGCCAGTTAATTTCAATACCTGCAGGTTTGGCTCGAATGAAATTATCAAATTTTATTGGATTTACGTTGTTGGGTGCTGGTATTTGGAATGCCGTTTTGGCTGCATTAGGTTATTTTGCACATGGACAACAAGATTTAATTAACAAATATAGCCACGAATTAGGGTACGTTATTGTTGGTATTGTTTGCTTGTTAATCATCTTTTTTGTTGCAAAAAAGTTTTTAAAAAAGAAAGTGGCTTAAAAACTTCCATTTTCACTTTGTCTTTTAGAAATTCTTACGTTTTATTCCATTGAGAGTACAATCTGACGTTTTAAACCTCTGTTTTTTCTTCCGATTTTGCCCCTAATCTATAGCATGATACAAAATTTACTGAATTATTTTGTTGTTATATGGTTGATTATTAATATTTTAAGAGAATAATAAAAATTTTTGCAAAAATTTTTATCGTAAGTGTTGCACGTTACAAAAAAAGTGTACATTTGCAGCGGAGAAGTGGCAGAGTGGTCGAATGCACCGGTCTTGAAAACCGGCGTACTGTCATGGTACCGGGGGTTCGAATCCCTCCTTCTCCGCCATGGAAAGAACGTTTGTGAATATCGCAAACGTTTTTTTTGTGTTTGCATAATTTTTTTTATATAAATCTTGTTTTTTCATTAAAAATTGTATTTTTGCGTAAATTTTTAAAGGATTATAAACAATGAGAAAAGTTTTATTGAATCTTGCTCTTATCGCTGCTACATTGTGCGGCACAACGAGCGCTTTTGCACAAGAAGAAACAAATAGTTGCAATACTCAATGTCACGTTGGTTTAGAAATTAAATCAAGCGAAGTATGGCGTGGTGTTCAAGTTGGTTCTGGACCAGCATTCAAACCTTCTTTCGTTATTCAAGCTGGTGGTTTCTCAATTGGTGCAGAAGGTACGATGTGTACAGGTGAAGAATTAGGTTTTGAAAGTAATATATTTGCTAAATATCGTTTTCCATTTGATTTGACATTGGAAGTAACTGATTATTACAATGGTGGAAACTGGTTGGGTGTAAACTTCGATAATATTGCAAAAACTCACACTATTGAACCTGCAATTCGTTACAATTATGGTAACTTGGAATTCTTCGTTGCTTTGAATTGTATGGAAGACTTTGAGACAGATTTCTATGGTCATATTGCCTATGATTTCAATATTTTCAAAGTAACTATCGGTGCTGGAGAAGGTGTTTATACTACAAGTCCAGTATGGGGTAATGGTGGCGATTTCGCAATCTGTAATATTTCGTTGTCAAAAGCAACAAGTATCAAATTCAACGACAATTTCTCTTTGCCTATTGAAGGTGGCGTTGCTCTTAACCCATCAACAGAACGTTTCGTTGCTTATGCGGCAATTAAATTCGCAAAATAAGAACAATGAGAACTAACTACACATTTGCCTATTATTATTTCTATTACTGCTGTGATAGCGAGGCTGTGTGTATGTAATTGATTTTAGAAATTGTATAAACAAGCCTCGATGAATATCGGGGCTTTTTTTTTGATTGATATGAAAATTGCAATTCAAGGTGTTAACGGAGCATTCCACGAAATAGCAGCACGGGAATTTTTCGATAAAAATATCGAAACTCTCAACTGCGAACAGTTCAAAGATTTGTTCGATGCTGTTGAACGTGGAACAGCGGACTATGGTATTGTCGCAATCGAAAATACCATAGCGGGAAGCATTCTTGAAAATTATTTGTTGCTTAAACGTTCAAAATTGAAAGTCATAGGGGAAATTAGCCTGCATATTACCCAAAATTTAATGGCATTGCCTGGAACAAAAATCGAAGATATACACGAAGTGTATTCTCATCCAATGGCAATTTTACAGAGCAAAGATTTTCTGAGCAATTATCCGAAAATGAAAATCATCAACTGGGACGACACGGCTTCGAGCGCCCGTAAAATTTCTGAAGAACATCTGCAAAACACAGCTGCAATCGCAAGCGAATATGCTGCGGAATTGTACGGATTGGAAATTCTTGCACGACAAATACAAACACACAAAAAGAATTACACGCGGTTTTTAGCTTTGAGTAGAATCGCAGTTGATTCTCCAGAAAACAACAAAGCATCGATTTGTTTTGAACTCACTCATCAGCCTGGCTCATTGGTTGATGTTCTATCAGTTTTCAAAAAATTGGATGTCAATCTTACAAAAATACAGTCATTGCCGATTCTTGGCAGTCCGTATCAATACACATTCTACATTGACGTGGAATGGAAAGATAGAACAAAATTCGACTTATCGCTGGCCCGCGTTCTTCCGTTAGTTTCAAATCTTTCGGTCTTGGGTGAATACAAAAGAGATGAAAAATTTAATTACGAAATATTAAACTAAAGAAAATGAATATAGTTATAATTGGAACAGGTCTTATCGGTGGTTCAATGGCAATGGCCATCCGTGGCTTTGAAACAAAAATCATTGGCGTTGACGCTAAAGAAGAAAATCTAAAAAAAGCAATAGAATTAGGCATAATTGATATGGCAATGCCGTTGGAACAAGCCGTATTGATTGCCGATTTGATTATTCTTTCCATTCCTGTTGATGCAGCTCGCGAAATGGTTCCGAAAATCCTTGATTCCATACGCGAAGATACAATAGTGATAGATACAGGTTCTACTAAAGCTGGCATTTGCGACAAAATCCGTAATCACCCAAAACGTAAAAATTTCGTTGCTTCGCATCCAATGGCGGGTACGGAATATTCTGGTCCGGAAGCTGCTTTCGCAGACCTTTTCAGGGGAAAGAAAACAATTATCTGCGAATCGGAATTGAGTAGCGATTTTGCATTGAAACAAGCAAAAACATTGTACAAAATGTTGGGAATGTCAATCCTATTTATGAATTCTACCGACCACGACAAACACATTGCATACGTTTCGCATTTAACTCACGTTATTGCTTATGCATTGAGTTTGACCGTTCAGGAAATTGAGAAAAATGAGGAAAAGAAAATCTTTGAAATGGCTGGTAGTGGTTTCGCATCAACTGTCAGAATCGCGAAAAGTTCGTCAACAATGTGGACACCGATTTTCCGCCAGAATTCTCAATATTTAACCAAATCAATTGATAAATACATAGATATTCTTAATCAATTCAAACAATTAATAGCCGAAGATAAAACCGATGAATTATTCAACTTAATCGGCGAGGCAAACAAAATCAAGAAAGTTTTGGACAATAAATAAATATAAAATACTTAGTTATGAAAATAGATACATTATCATCGTGGGGAATTGACGCAACTCGTCCAATCATTATTTCTGGACCTTGTAGCGCAGAATCTGAAGAACAAATGTTGGAAACCGCAAAAGCTCTTTCCGACAATGGTATAAAAATTTTCCGTGCAGGAATTTGGAAACCTCGTACTCACCCAAATACATTCGAAGGCGTTGGTTCTACAGGTTTGAAATGGATGAAAACCGTAAAACAGGAAACTGGAATGCTTACTGCTACCGAAGTTGCTACGGCAAAACATGTGTACGAAGCCTTGAAAATGGGAATAGATATCCTTTGGGTTGGTGCTCGTACATCGGCAAATCCATTCGCTGTGCAAGAAATTGCCGATGCATTGCAAGGAGTTGATATGCCTGTTTTGGTAAAAAATCCTATAAATCCAGATTTGGAACTTTGGATTGGTGCAATCGAACGTCTTGCTGGCGCAGGAATTACAAAATTAGGTGCAATTCATCGTGGTTTCTCGGCATACGAAAAAATGAGCTACAGAAACAATCCTCAATGGCAAGTTCCTATCGAACTTCGTCGCCAATTGCCTGATTTACCAATTTTCTGCGATCCGAGCCACATCGCTGGAAAACGCGAATATATTTTTGAAATTGCTCAAAAAGCAATGGACCTCGGAACTGACGGTCTTATTATTGAATCGCACTGCAATCCAGATGTTGCTTTGAGCGACAGCAAACAACAACTTACGCCATCTGCATTGAAGGAAATGTTGGACAAACTTTCAGTCCGCGACGTAAATTCAAATAATCAGGAATTCAAACAATCATTGGATGAACTTCGTGCGCAAATTGATATGTTGGACAACGAACTGCTACGCATTCTTCAACAAAGAATGAATGTTGCGCGCGAAATTGGTAAGAATAAAAAGGCAAACAATATCCAAGTTTTGCAGACAGGACGTTGGTCTCAAATTATTGAAAAAGTGAAAGCAAAAGCACAATCTTCTGGTTTGAGCGAGGAATTCATTGAGAAAACATTCAAGGCAATCCACCAAGAATCAATCAATATTCAAACTGAAATTTTGAATAGTTAAACTACAATATATGCAAGTAGATAGACACATTGTAGAGTAGAGACGCGATTTATCACGTCTCTACAAAAGATAAAAGTATGGTGTCTTGTCTATAAATTTTGACATTGCAATAGTTTTTTGTAGTCAGATACGGCTATTTGAGTAATTCAGTTGAAATAATATGAAATAATTTCTCATTTTATTTTGTGGTTACAAAATTATGTTTACTTTTGCATCGTCGAAAAGGGAGTGGTAGCTCAGTCGGTAGAGCACAGGACTGAAAATCCTGGCGTCGGCGGTTCGATCCCGCCCCTCTCCACGAAAGGATGCTTTTTAGCATCCTTTTTTTTTGAAAAAATAGAAAGTGAGATAGAACTCGTTTTATTTATTTCTTTCTGGCTATACCTATTCTAACAGACAAAATATAGAAGGTATTCTTACGTTTTTTACGCTTTAATCAAAAGTTTGTGTTCGTCAAACGACATACAATTGTTTTTTTACGAATGTAATAATATAACTTTATTTTTGAGCAATAAGAAGTTCGTTGGAATTTTATATATAGGAAATTATAGCTCTTCAAAATACATTTTCGCACTTCTTATTTGAATATAATCTTGTATCTATAAACGGGTATATCGTTTTTATTTTTTTCATCTTTTGAAACTTTTTTGTTTCTTTGTTAGTCTATACATAAGGATGGTGTAACTTCCCTTTTATTTTTTTGTATGGCTTTTGATTTCACCGACATAATAATATTATTACAAGGAGCATTGATTATGCTATCGGCAATATATGCCATTCATTTCTTTTGTAATTCGAAAGACAGAACATCTTTTCGAGAAGCAAATCAACTTCGTCTATTGATAGGTATTACATTTGGGTGGTTGTCGTTTAGTTATTTGTTCGGATATTTTTTCCTATACGAACCGCTTCATTCTAATTCTTATGCTCGAATTGTTACATCGTGTCTCGATTTGATGCTTTTCCCATTTGTTAATTTGGTTCTAACAGATGTTACGCATAGAAAGAAAATTACAATGTATTTGATTTTATCTCATTTCGTCCCATTTGTAGTCGCCCTATTGGTCGCATTGTGTGTTGGCAAAACGTGGACAGTTGCGTTGGCAGTTGCGATTACATTGTTATATGTAGTTGCGATGACATTTGTACAAGTAAAAGCTGGAATACAATACAATAAATATATTCGAAATCAATACTCATCTTTGAAAGGTCGTGATATGAGTCAATTACTTTGGCTTACGGGATTATATTTCGTTTTGGCGATTGGTTGGGGAATTGAAGAATACCAAGGGAATGATATTTCAAGAATAATTTGTAATGTGTTGGGTTTAGCATTCTTACCTATAGTTAAAGGTCTGTTGCACGAAATAGTCGCTACTCGAGAAATATCAAAAGTTGATTCTGAAAAAATCGACGAAAGTCACGAGTCAGAGTTTACTACTGTAGAAGAATCTGAAAAAGTCTCAAATACTGCTGACGTTGTAGATGAGAAGAAACTAGAACAATTTAAACAGAAATTAGTAGATGTTTGCGAAAAAACGCAACTCTATATTTCCGATGATATAACTCGGGACGACTTGTGTCGTGAAATGGGAACAAACCATACATATTTTACGAAATTTTTAAAATTGGCAACGGGCAAAACATTTAATGAATATATCAATTCACTAAGAATTGATTATGCAGAAACGCTATTGGCAGATATTTCAATACCATTGAATGATATTCCAAATCTGGTTGGCTTCTCGTCGAAATCTGCATATTATTCCGCATTCAAATCCCGCCATCATTGCACTCCATTGGAATATAGAAATCGGTAGTGGTGGGGGGACCACGAATTGCACGAAGAACCCTTTCGTGTTTATTAGTACATTTCTGAGGTTAAAATACGAACACAGATACCTTGAAGTCGTCATACTTGAAAAGGGCTCCAACGAAGCCGTCACCCTGAGCGATAGTGAAGAATCTGTTAACAGTGTGATGATGATTCTTGAAGAACTATTAACGAATGTGTTGCTGATTACGACAAAAACATAGTGACATTTACGGCCGTTATCGTATTGGAAATATGTTTTGTCTCATTGTCATTCGATAAAAGAAAAGAGTGTAATAATGGTTTGTCCAACATTTCCGATAAATTTCTCAAATGTCGTGCATCCGTATTTTTGACGTGTTCTGTTTGCTTTATTTCAAAGGCAAAATACCCTTCTGGTATTTCCACTAATAAATCAATTTCTTTACCATCGTGAGTTCTAAAGTGGTAAAAAGATGCCTGTTTCATTGTATTTTTTGTTTGTTTATACAATTCAGAAACAACGAAACTTTCAAATTCATTACCAGTCATTCCACCTCGTTTATTGAGTATAGCCTGAATAACTCCAAAATCTACATAATGCAATTTAGGAGCTTTCACCAAACGTTTCCCCAGATTCTTTGTCCACGAAGGCAACAAAATAGTCTGATAACTCACATTTAAATATTCAATATAGCGTTGGACAGTGTTTACAGATACTCCTATGTCGGTTGCAATAGACGAATTATTTACAATCTGACCCGTTTGAGACGCAAGAATTTTCTGCAATTTTGCAAATGGTTCCAAATCTCGCAACATTGCCAAATCTTGTATATCTCGTTCTAAATACGTGCGGACATATCCTTGCAGCCATATATAACGCTGTTCGTCAGTCAACGAATCATCAACAAGTGCTGGATAACCTCCAAATTGTAAATAGTAATCCCATTGTTTTTTTATATTCGCATATTGAGGATGTAACGAAAAAAAAGGCAACATATACATTTTTGAATCGGGATTTTGCAATAACCTCTGCCATGTTGAACTTTTCACTTCATCATTATAGGAATTAGTTTGCAATTCTGGCAATGTTAAAGGATACATATCAAAAATAACACAGCGACCAGCTAAACTTTCTTTCACTTTTTTCAACAACAATATCTGACTTGATCCAAGCAAGATATAGCGTACATCATCAAACTGATCGTAGGCAGACTTGATACTTTCTATCAATCGTGGTTCTCTTTGAACTTCATCGAGAGCGACCTTAGGATATAAAATTTTCCACTGCTCTGACGAAAGCGATTTTAGTGCAATATTTTTCATAGGATCTTCTATGGAAACATATTGATAATCAGATAAATATTGCCTTACTAATGTGGTTTTCCCGACTTGTCTTGCACCTGTGAAAATAAGAATTCTTCCTATCTTACTGTCTTTCAACTTGTTCACATTTGATAGAATAGCCCTACTTTTAGCCATAATAATTTTATTTTTTGCAATATTACGAATTAATGTTAAATATACGCGTAAAATTTTACATTTGATGTGAAAAATTACGCAAATATTTTTTATTATTTTCTTCCTACAAAGAGTAGCCAGAAGTCAGTTGTCAGTTGCTCTGCTATTATGTAAAAATCCTTACATCAAAGAAAAACCTAAAACTTGAACTTGCAATAAATCTTTATATTCACCAATAGACCAACATGAGCTGTGGTGCGTTAAAAATTAAGAGTTAAGAATTAAGAAGTAATAGATTCCGAGCCTGTCGAAGCAGAAAAAGTTAAAAGTTAAGAATTAGAAACTCCGTTAGGAGTTTCATATCAATAGGGGAAAATGCCACCACAAAAATAACAACCCCAGAGGGGTGTATATAAATATTCGTTTTGTGCAACCCTTACAGGGTTGAATTGTTGCAAATTGTACATTTTCTACCGATATGAAAGCCCGCTGGGCTTTTGTTTCAATAACGCCATTTCTAAATTGTCAATTATCAATTCTTCTCTTCTGATTCTTGATTTAGATTAGACGCGGTACACCACGTCTCTACATTCTTAATTCTTCTCTCTTAATTCTTAATTCTTACCTCTTATTTCTTACTTCTTACTTCTTACTTCTTACTTCTTACTTCTTAATTCTTAATTCTTCTCTCTTACCTCTTATTTCTTACTTCTTACTTCTTAATTCTTAATTCTTCCCTCTTACCTCTTAATTCTTAATTCTTACCTCTTAATTCTTAATTCTTAATTCTTAATTCTTTCCCCTCGTATTTTATAA
>JAZRVS010000076.1:0-15272 GCA_045599365.1 Bacteroidales bacterium | reverse complement strand
GGGAATTGCTTTGGGTAGAATAACAGTTCCCTTTCCAACATAAATTCCGTTAGGAATTAACATAGCTAAATGTTATTCCCTACGAGAATATAATTGTTGTATTTTGTATTGTTGTTACCAATAGTTACTCCCTATCGGGAGTTTTCTAAAATTTCTTTTATTAAACAAGCGAAACCATTGCTGATTTCGCTTGTTAGATTACCTCAATATCTATACTATTGTACTATAAATCTTCCTGTAAAACCTTGAACTTCATAAAAATACATTCCTGGTTTGTATTTAGCAACGTTTAAACGAATCCTATCTTGCATTGCACTGACAGTTCTCTTTTCTATTACGTTACCAGACATATCTGTAATAGTCATCACAGCATCTTCCATTCCCGAAATTTCATAACTGATATTTACATACGTCTTTGCAGGATTTGGATAAACTGATTGTGTTGTGTTTGATATAGTCGCTGATTTTAATTGATTCTGGTTTATTACTGTTGGAACAGAGTATATTTCCATCGCTACCCCATCTGATAAATTTTTCTCTATTGCAATTACAGCTTGATTGTTTAATAAAAACAAACCATCGTAAAAATTAAAATAACGAGCTGTTCCAAAATCTTTTAGAATATTTCCCTTCGAATCAAAAAGTAGTAATTTTTCACGTTCATTAGAATCCCATCTAGCACCTAAAAGCTCATAACGAACAAGTAACTCAAATTCGTCATCGTTATTAAAAATATGTTGGGTTATTTCTACATCGTATATTTCATAACCAACAAACGATTTAAATTGAAAAGTACGTGTTTCTGTACTTGAAAAAATATTAATAATAGATAATTGTAATTGATTATTTTCTTTATCAATATTTTTCGTTATAAAACCATTTACATTCGAAAAATTATAAATTGGCATATCTCCACCACAATCAAATTCCGTATACTTTGTACCAGCAAAAAAACAATT
Source organism: Bacteroidales bacterium (assembly GCA_045599365.1). Taxonomy (GTDB): domain Bacteria; phylum Bacteroidota; class Bacteroidia; order Bacteroidales; family UBA1715; genus UBA1715. The sequence continues at coordinate 14,313 of JAZRVS010000076.1, read as the reverse complement.
AATGTCCTTTGTTGCACCATTATACGGCAAATCAAAAGTACGTACTAATTCAATTTGCGAGAATGAAACATTTGACGAAATAAGTAACATAATCGTCATTACAAAATTTGAAATTTTTTTCATTTTTCTATCCCTAATTCGTGTCGGGCGCAACCTCTTGTTTATTAAAAATTACATAAAAAAAGCGGACTCAAATTATCCGCTCTTGAGGTCTACCACAACCTTACCAATAGATAACAAAGCCCGCTAATGCAGAACTTCCTATTCTATTGGTTCTTAAAGTGGTAGTTTCAAGAGTCAGAATAGCAAATCGCTAAATATTTAAATATATGCGTACAACTACGCGTTTACTTCATAGGCAAAATTTTTAAATGTTTATACTGTTTCAACCATTAAATCTTTTCTACCAATCAAACTGAAAATTGTTATTTGATTGTCTTCATTTAGCAATCGCAGTGCGCGAAGAATTTCGTTCAACGTGGAACCGCTTGTTGCTATATCGTCAATTATTAGAATATTTTGTTTCCGAATTGCTGCACAAAGTTGTTCATCTGTTTCGTTTTTAAAACGCAGAAAATGTTGCATATATGGTCTAAAACGACTCTTTTTAACGTCCTTTGCAATAGTAAAATAATCCTTCTTATGAATTAAATCCATCATATTTTCGATGGATTTTTTTACTTCTTGCTTTTGTGCTTCGGTATAACGAGCTCTGCCATCTTCCAACGTGTCATTAAGATATTGTTTCTCGTATGCATCAATGTCAAATGAAATGCTTTCTGGAATTGATTTTACCAATTCTAAATACTGAAGCGAAGGTTGCGAAAAACGATAAATATATCGCAACATATATTGATTTACTTTGCTTGACGATTCTGGCATTATAACCAAGTCATAATCATACAGATTGATTTTTGTATGAAGATTATTTATAGCCTTTTGTATGAACTTGGTTAAATTTTCATTGTCAACAATAGAATCTGAAAATTTCACATATTTAATGAATTCACTTCTGACACTGCCACTAACTTGAGGCGAAAATTCGTATCCGTAATAAAAACATTTTCCAAATGCTTCTACCTGATAACCATTACCCATTAAGTGTATGACATCATTAACGCCATCGTGTTCAAAGTCAAACACAAAGCAATTATTTTCTATGTCAAAAGTTACACCCATTCTTACAACTCATTATAATCACCAACACTTAATTCATCGGCAGATTTTTTCATAGAAACATAGTTTCCAACCATTGAATTTGTAATGTTTGTGTTTTCTAAAACGCTGTTAGTTTGTATAATAGAATTTGAAATTACAGAATTAACAATTTTTGTACCTTTTCCAACAGAAACGAATGGTCCAACTACAGAATTTTCGATTTTTACACCTTCGGCAATACAACAAGGTTCTAGAATCTGAGAAGCTACTATTTCAGCTTTTTCAGAAATTTCACTTCCATAATTAGCTAAAACTCTTTGATTTGTATTTACTGTAGCATTTTTATTTCCACAATCCAACCATTCATTTACTTGACCAGTATAGAACTTAATGCCTTTGTTTTTCATATTTTCCAAAGCATCGGTCAACTGATATTCTGTACCTCTAATTACGTTATTGTCAATCAAATACTGAAGTTCGGCACGTAAATTTCTTCCATCTTTGAAATAATAAATTCCAATGATTGCCAAATCGGAAACAAAGTCTTTTGGTTTTTCAAAAAAATCGGTAATCATACCGTCGTTATTCAATTTAACAACGCCAAAAGCCGATGGATCTTCAACTTTTTGAACCCAAATAATCGAATCTTTTGAAATATCAAGATTAAAATCGGCAATAAACAACGTGTCGGCAAAAGCAACAATCACATTTCCAGAAAGAGAAGTTGATGCACACAAAATAGCATGTGCCGTTCCTTTTGGTTCTTCTTGATAACAAATTTTACCAATTGCACCAAGTTTCGAAGCAATGTCCAACAACATTTTTTCAACATCTTTTCCAAAACTTGGATGAATTATAAATGCAATTTCTTCAATATGTTGCATACACACACGAGAAATATCTTCTACAAGTCTTTGTACAATTGGTTTTCCTGCAACAGGAATTAATGGTTTTGGAATTGAAAGTGTATGGGGACGCATCCGTTTTCCCATACCAGCCATAGGTATAATTAGTTTCATCTTTTATTTATTACATGGGCATACACAACAGCCCTTAATTCTTATCTCTTAACTCTTAACTCTTAATTCTTAATTCTTAACTTACTTCACTCCCGTGTGGCCGAATCCACCTTCGCCACGAACAGTTTCTGAAAGTTCTTCAACTTCAACAATTTCGGCTTTTGCATATTGTGCAATAACCATTTGACAAATTCTTTCGCCATCGTTAATGGTAAAAGGTTCCGTAGAAAGATTTACCAAAATGGCTTTTATTTCGCCACGATAATCTGCATCAATAGTACCTGGAGAATTCAGCACTGTGATGCCAAATTTTGCAGCCAAACCACTTCTTGGACGAATTTGTGCTTCGTAACCTTCAGGCAATTCTATAAATAAACCAGTGGGGACAATGGCTCTTTCCATTGGTTTCAATACAATAGGATTATCTAAATTTGCTCGTAAGTCCATTCCTGCAGAATATTCTGTTGAATACGCAGGCAACTGATGTTTTGATTTGTTTACAATTTTTAATTTCATTTGACATTAATCTATGTTACTCAAAACAAAAGTATAAAAAAAGTGAACAATATACAACCGCTATACAATCATTTGCAATCACATCAAATAAACTGGCAATTCCTTGAAATTGCCAAACTTTGAGGATTTAATTCCTTAAAATTGGCAACTTTTGGGGATTATAAATTACCATAATAATCCCAAAAATTACACAGAAAAGGAAGCAAAAATTCCTTTCCTATGCAAAATTTAGTATATTTGCTACAGAAATATACTAATAGAATGCGGAAGAATCCTTTACTCCAATTTGCAGAAATACCTATCTCTACGGCAGAACTGCGCACGTGTTTCACCGAATTCGCTTCGTCCGAAAAAAAATACAATCTTTGGGGAAAAGTGGTGAACTAATACGTCTAAAGCGTGGATTGTATGTGGTTAATCCTGAATTAACCAACAAGGATAACGATTTGCGATTGTGTGCCAATCATCTTTATGGACCATCTTATGTTTCTCTCCAATGGGCCTTGCAAAAAATTTTTACTCCACCATTTTTTTGCACATACATACTTTTCTTTTGTAAGGGAAAACTTGTATCTTTACAAGTTATATTTTTCATTTAATGACTTCGAGGAGAGAAAATAAAAGTCTAATAAAAACATTTATAAACAAATGAAAGTATTCAAATTGGAAAACCATAATGGGACGTACTCTTGTCAATTGAATATTGCTAAAGAAGAATGGTTAAGTGTGTTGAACTCTCCATCTTGCAAACAAGATTACATTGACAAATTGCTGCTGTTCTTCGATGAGCCTGATCACACTGCCTCTTGCAAACTTTTAGCGACCAAACACAACATAAATGCACAAGCAATAAATAGTCAGATAACTCATTTTGGAATGCTCGCATCCAACATTCTAAACATTCACATTGAAAGATTTGAAGACACGGAAGAAACCTATTGGCCATTGCCTATGGCAAAAGGTAATGAAACATCCGACGGACTATTCGATTGGACATTGCGAAGCGAATTAGCTGAGGCATTGAAGGAGGATTATGAAATCCTTAAATTTAAGCATCTGTTGGAATATTTCATAGCTCATTTGGAATATTGCAATAGTGGTATAAAGTCTACTCTCGGATATTCAACTTACATAAAACCATTAAACGGTAAAAATAATTTTAAAAGAACGGGACAAGGACATAATGGAGGCAATATCCAAAATCAAATTAAAAATTGGTCGGAATACTCAATATGCGATATTTGTATAAATATTCAACCCAATTATGGTAATTATCGAACAAAAAAATGTTATTTGAATTGGCGATATACAGGAATTAATATTTATGCCAAATGGTATAAATCAAATGTTAAATCGTTGATTATAGGATATTATTATTGGTGGATCCCAGATTATGAAGATGTTATTGAAAAAAGAATTGATGATTTAGGATTGTTCGACGATAATTATCCTAATGATGAATTAAAAGATTTCTATAATCATTTTAAAGGTGAATTAGAACAATACGATAACGAAGAAGGGAAATATTTTGAGAAAGAGAAAAAACATTACGAAAATCAAAAATTGAAACAAATTATGGCAGACATTCAACCTAAAGTTAATCTATTAACAACCAACTACAATCTCATCCTCACCGGTGCTCCTGGAACGGGAAAAACATATTTGGCAAAACAAATTGCGCAGCAATTGATTTTCGGTGAGATCGAGGGAAACCTTATCGATGACGAACAAAAACAGTTTGATGAACAATGTGGCTTTGTACAGTTCCATCCTTCATACGATTATACCGATTTCGTGGAAGGCCTGCGCCCAATTAAAGATGAAAACGGAAATGTTGGATTTGAACGCAAAGACGGGGCTTTTAAAGAATTCTGTAAAAGAGCGTGGAAAAATCCAGACAAGAAATTCGTTTTCATTATTGACGAAATCAACCGAGGCGAAATTTCAAAGATTTTCGGCGAACTTTTCTTCTCCATTGACCCTGGATACAGAGGCAAAAATGGCAAGGTGAAAACGCAATATCAGAATTTGATTGAAGTTGGCGACGAATTTTATGATGGTTTTTATGTTCCCGAAAATGTCTATATCATCGGCACGATGAACGACATCGACCGCAGCGTGGAGAGTATGGACTTCGCTTTCCGCCGCCGTTTTGCATTCAAGGAAATCAAAGCAGATGAAAGCATAAAAATGCTTGACGAACTGGAAGAATTGAAAGACGAAGCCATTGAACGAATGAACCAGTTGAATGCTGAGATTTCCAGTATCGAAGGACTTTCATCGGCCTACCATATAGGAGCCGCCTATTTCTTGAAGTTGAAGAATTATGCAAGCGATGCTGATGGCGGATTCGAGAATCTTTGGAACAACCATCTTGAAGGGTTGCTTCGCGAATATCTTCGTGGCGCATTGAACGTGGAAGAAAGTATTGCTAAATTGAACGCTGCTTACAACAATGAGTCGCCTGAGAATAACGGATAACCATAACTGGATTCATTTTCAAAAGGTTGAATCTGAAGCAACAGAAGCCGACCTGAAGAATCTGGAACGGATTGCCGATGTGCCAATCTCCAAATTGTCACTTGACGACAATCCCAATTTACTGTTGTTTCCTCGCGATTTTTCTTATTGTGATGATGAAATCAGTGAATCGCAAATTATTTCGTTGCAAGACGAAGAAATTAAAACGGGAAACATTATGGGTTTCGTGGGCGTGAACGAAACACAATTGGACATTTGTTCCCGTTTTGACAAACAAAATGCTGACGACTATTTCCTTCACTATATGTTACAGAAAGTGTTTAACATCAATCTTTTCGATATTAAACACTCTTTATCAAAAGAACCTGTTTTCGACTTTCTGCTTTATCTTTTTCCTCACTTTCTTAAAAAGGCTTTGTCACAAGGGCTTTTCAAGAAATATAAGCGGAATGAGTACAACGACGCCAATCTCAAAGGGCCCATCGACATCAGTCGTCATCTGCGCCAGAACATTCCTTTTCGCGGAACCATCGCCTATTCTGCCCGCGAGCATAGTTACGACAACGAGGTGACACAACTCGTCCGACACACCATTGAATACATCAAACAAAAAGAACAAGGCCGTATCATTCTGACCAACGATAATGAAACCCAGAATTGTGTTTCTCAAATAACGATGGCGACACCTTCCTACTCGTGCCAAAATAGGCAACGTGTTATCAACGATAATTTGCGTCCACTCAAACAGCCTTACTTCACAGAATACACTCATCTGCAAAGACTTTGCTTGCAGATTTTGCGTCACGAATCCATCAAATTCGGGCAGGAAAAAGATAAAATTTATGGCGTGTTGTTCGATGGTGCATGGTTGTGGGAAGAATATTTAGCAACACTTCTTAAACCAGTTTTTAAACATCCACAGAATAAAGTGAACGATGGTGGCATAAAAATGTTTGCGAATTCAACTGATGAAACATATTTTGATAAATGTTACAGACGTTTATATCCTGATTTTTATAAAGAAAAAGAAATAATACTTGATGCAAAGTATAAGCATTTGAATGGGAAAGTCGGACGAGATGACCTTTATCAAGTTGTAACGTATATGCATTGTATGAAATGTCCTCGAGGTGGCTATATATATCCTGCTGAAGATGCTAATCAAAAGGTTAAAGAATATGGTCTTGCAAATGATGGCGGAATTATTTCTGTCATCCCTTTTTTTGTACCACAAAATGTAGATAAATGGTATGATTTTACGAAAAAAATGAATAATTCAGAAGATTCACTAATCAAGTTTGTAGGCGGCAATCAAAATCACTAAGTGTTATTATATCATTATTGTAAAAATTTTAAAATACCCTTCCATAACATAGGGACTATGGAAGGGATTTTTTTTGAAAAACATTTTGCTGTGCAAGTTTTTTGCTCAGGCTATTTTTTCTTTTGTCGAAAATACTAAATACGATGAAAGAAAATATAATTAGGGAAAACAGCACACGACTATTTGTATCTGAAAGATATGGGGATTGTTATTGTTTCGCCCAAAAGTTATTTGCTTTGCGATATGGCAAAATTCCTTCAAGCTTTAAATACAATTATGAATTTGAAGGTGATGAATTCCTTGAAATTCCCAAACTTTGAAGATTTAATTCCTTAAAGTTGGCAACTTTCAAGGATTACAATAAAAATTCATCCATGTTTTCTGGAGAAATTACCTGAAAGGTGCTATTGGGATAAATCTCCGTAAATGATTTTGGCATTGTTGGTTTCCGCTTTGGGTTCCACTTAAATTCAAAAGTACTTAACACACCATCACACTCTTCGATATAATCAATTTCAGTCTGAGTTTTTGTTCGCCAAAAATATTGGTTACAATACCTTTGAGTATAGTTGTTGTGTTTGATTCGTTCCGAAATAATGAAATTTTCCCACAAGGCTCCTGCGTCGTTACGTAGATTTATTTCGGCAAAATTTCCAAGTAAGGCATTTCTGATTCCATTATCGTAGAAATATATTTTTTTACTGAATTTCAACTCGTTACGAAGATTTCTTGCAAACGAAGGTAAGCGAAATATAATAAATGCTTGTTCCAAAAGGGCAATATATTTTTCGATGGTCTTATTGTCTAAACCGCAAATTTTTCCTAATTCGGTGTACGAAACCATAGAACCGATTTGTAAAGCAATTGCTTGCAATAATTTAAAAATTCTATCTGACTTTTTTAAGTTTTCCCACAGAAGAATATCCTTGTATAAGTAGCTGGACGTTAAATTGTTAAGTATCTCTTTTTCGTCAGTTGGATTGCATACAACTTCTGGGTAATAACCATAAATTAATCTATGATTTAATTGAGCTTTTTCCTCAAATAAGCCGTGATATTCAACTAGTTCGGAGAAAGAAAGTGGAAACATTTTATACTCCAACTTACGACCAGTTAAAGGCTCGTTTATTTTGTTGGCAAGGTCAAAAGAAGAACTTCCCGTTGCAATGATTTGTAGGTCGGGTAACGTGTCGTGAATGATTTTTAGTTGTAAACCAATATTTAATATATTTTGAGCCTCGTCTATTATTAAAATTTGTGTTCCAGAGAATAGCAAAGATACATTTCGTGTAGATATTGTTTCGAACATGTTTCTTGTGCTCGAATCTTCGCCGTTTAACCAAAGCGTTTTGTCTTTGTTTTCAAATAAATAGTTGATTAATGACGTCTTTCCAACTTGTCTGGCTCCATAAATGATGAGGACTTTCTTTCTTGCAAGTTTATCTTGCATAATATTCTCAAGAGCACGATGTATCATCTTTCTACGTTTTGTTTTTCACAAAAATATATAAAATCCTTAAAATACCCAAACTTTGAGGATTTAAATCCTTAAAATTGGCAACTTTTGGGGATTATCAGTTTGAAAAGATCTCCACCAAATTTTTGCACAATCATACTTTTCTTTTGTCAAAAAAATATTATCCTATGGTGGAAAATATTTGTAAATATTGTATAACTTTAACAACAAAATAAAAATTACAAAATGCAAATTCTCAATAAGATTACACAGCAAGAACTTTCAGATTTTGAAAATGCGCAGTCCGCAATAATGTCGGAAATAGATAGTATTGTAAAAAATAAGAATTGGTGGTCTGATGAGTATCAGCCTATATATGATGGTGTTGCTGATGTTAAAGCGTATTTAGAATCTCCAATAAAAGTAATGTGGTTGTTAAAGGAGGCTTATGATAAAAACGGTGGAGGTTGGGAATTGAAAACAGTATTTGACAAATATACTGGTCGCCCAAAGAATAAAACATGGGATCCCATTATTTATGCTACATATGGTATTTTAAATAATTGTCGGTATGAAGATATGGATGGTGTGGCGTATGATGAAAGTATGCCAAAAATATTGCAACAAATAGCGTATGTTAATTTGAGTAAAATGCCTGGTAAACCAACTTCTATTATGTCAGAAGTCGCTTGTGCATATGAGACATGGCGTGATGTGATTTATAAACAATTTTGTTTGTATAATCCTGATGTTATAATTTTCGGTAATACCTATGAATGTTTGTATGCTGATGATGAGATAATAAAAGGAATAAAGGAAGATTCGGCAAAAAGATATTCTAATACAAGTAAAACTAAAACTATGCTGCGGGCATTAGAACTTAACGGTAAATTATATTTGGATGCCTTTCATCCTTCTGAGTTTAGAAGAACTCTGCAGTTTAAGGCCGATTATGTAAATACTATAATACAAGCTGTGGAAGATTGGCGGAAATTGTAATGTTGATGATAAATCAGTGTGGTGTATTAATAAAACCATCTTGCGTTTTAATTTTCTCCCTAATCTTTTCTAAGGTGGGGGATTTTTTGAAAAATCAGCACGCTGTACTAAAATCTTGCACAGTCGAGGATTTCTTTTGCATTATAAAAAAGGAATAATTAACTTAGGTATGGTGGTGTGTAAATAATTATTTAAATTCGCTGATAAAAAATAATTAATTGATGATTATAAGTGTAAGGTATAAAAAATATAAGATTACGTAAGAAGAATCTTGTTGAGTAGGAAATTTGAAGTAAAACCAAAAGAGAAATAGTGTATGTCAACAGCAAATATAAATGTAAATAAACAGAGCGTCCTTGACCTGCTCAAAAGTGGTCAAGACATACCATTTGTTATTCCTGAGTATCAGCGTCCTTATTCATGGTCGGATGATGAGATAATAACACTCTTTGAAGACTTATGGGAATTTTCTATAGAACGAACCCATAACGATGGTGCAAAGAGTTATTTTTTGGGATGCGTTGTATCTTATGAAGAAAATGGAGAACGGCAAATCATTGATGGTCAACAACGAATCACCTCATTGTTTTTGCTTTTGAGAGCTGTGTTCTCTATGTTGGAGCACGATGATAATCAAACCGATGAGGTAAAGAACTTTATATCAAAGATAAAACCAGCTCTCTGGAAAGAAAACGAAATGACAGGTAAGGAGGACAGAAGCAATATTCTGCTTCGTTCTGAGGTTGTTACGGATTCTGGTAATGAGATATTGCGCAAGATTCTTGAAACTGGAGTGGCAGATGCCAAAGCAAAAGACAACTATTCAAGGAACTACAACAAGTTTATTGAATTGTATCAGCAAAAAGCATTGACTAGCGGTATGCAATTGTACCATTTCATTCTTGCACTGCTAAACTATTCTATTCTGTTGCCAATCACTGCAGATGATCAGGAGACGGCTCTCACTATTTTCAATACGCTGAATAATAGAGGTCTTCCACTTTCTGATGCCGATATTTTCAAGTCATATATCTATAAAAAGCTTAACGACACAGAGAAGAAAAACTTCATCGACAAATGGAAGAAATTGGAAACTGATGCCGAAAAGGTAAATGAAAGTATTCAGTCCCTTTTCTATTATAATATGTTCTACATGCGTGCAAGAGAAAAAGATGACAAGTCAACGACTCCAGGTGTAAGAAAGTATTACCTCGACAAGAATTGTAACCGTCTGACACCTGATGTGATAGATGATTTGGCGGTAAATCTGCAACTATGGAAAGTAATTAACGGTAGAGAGACTGTAGATGGTGAAGAATGGAGTAAAAATATGGACATTCGTAAGATTCTAGACTGCCTTTCATCATACACAAATGAATTCTGGAAATACCCTGTTTCAATATTCTTTATGGAACACAAGTCCAAATGCAACTTCGAGGAAATGTTCTTGAAGTTTCTCAGGAAATTGTATGTAATGCTTTTGACTCGTTATCTTGAAGTACCAACAATCAATGCTGTAAAAGCAGATATTCTAAAACTTGATGTTCAGATTATTAACAACTGTCACCCAGAGTTTTATGCAGGCTTTGAGGAAAAGAAACTTGAGGATGAATATGCTATGAATGCGGAGAAGGCTCGTACGGATAAGTTGATTATCGCTCCACACAAAAATATGGTGAGAATGTTGCTGAAGGTTCTTGCTTATCAGGAAGAATCTCAAACAGATTTGTTGCCAGTCTATTGGGAAATAGAACATATTTTCCCTCAAACATGGGATTCAAAATACTATACTCTCAGTGAAGAAGAGGCAAACGAAAAATTGGAACACCTTGGTAATAAACTCCCCCTTGAAAAGAAACTCAATATTTCTGCAAGCAATAACTACTTTGCCAAGAAGAAGGACAAATATAAGGATTCGAAGATTTCCATTATCAAGAGACTTGGTGATTCTACACTTGACGAATGGAATCTTACAAATATTGACACCAATGACATAAAGCTTTGTAATATAATAAAAGGACTGCTTAATCTGTGGGTAGATGACTATGAGGGGAAAAAAGAGGCATCTAAAATTCCAGAAGCGACACCAGAAGAACAGGCTATGATTAAAATGCTTAAAGAAAAAGGTCTTATCTAATCTATTTGACTTATGAAATCATTCATAAGTCAAATATTACGCATCATCTTATAAGAACACATACGGAATACGACACAATTGATGCAAAAAAATATAGGAGGTGTTATGACAAGAATTAAGACAAAAGAAGCTTACGAAGCAACTATGGCACGTATTGAAGAATTGTTGCCGTTAGTAACGGATGATACACCTCTTACCGATAAAAATTCAATTGAATTAGATTTATTGTCGGAAATGGTTGCTGAATACGAAGATGAGCATTATCCTATTGAATCTCCACAATTGGTTGATGTAATGAAACTTCGAATGTATGAAATGGGGCTCAATCAAGTACGTTTGGCTAAATTGTTAGGGGTCAGTACTTCTCGAATAAGCGATATTTTTAATGGTCGTTGCGAACCAACTTTACAAGTTGCACGAAAAATTTGTAAAGAGATGGACATCGACGCAAATATTGTTCTTGGAATTTAATTTTTATATAGATGTTCACCCAATACATTTCCAACGAGCAGCACTACACCGAGGTGATTTCCAGAATTGCTTCGGTGCACGAAACATTGTGGATTGGTACTGCCGACATCAAAGATTTGTATGTGAAGCAAGGAAATGATACAATTCCATTGTTGGGACAAATAGCTGGATTGCTCAAGCGGGGCGTTGGTGTTCGCTTGATTCACGCAAAAGAACCAGGACCAAATTTCCGTGAGGATTTTGATAAATATCCGATTTTAGCAACAGCTTTGGAACGAGTGCTTTGCCCGCGCGTGCATTTCAAGTTGATGATTTTTGATTTAGAAACAGCATACATTGGCTCGGCGAATCTTACGGGTGCAGGAATCGGAATGAAAAGTGCTCTGCGAAGAAATTTCGAAGCTGGAATTCTCACCAACAATCCGCAATTGGTAGAAGCTGCCATCAATCAATTCGACACACTTTGGATGGGTTCGCATTGCGCCAAATGTGGAAGAAAAGAATTTTGCGGAGATAGGATAAAATAGACTAACAAACTTCTATAATTTCTTTCCGTTTATCAGTAAAGTTGCCCCTTTTTCTTTTACGCGATTATCTATCCTTGAGATTATTTTCGTAATTTTACCACAAAATAGCGAGGTTTCTGTAGTGAAATTACAATTACACCATGAGCATTTGCTCACATTTGGAGATTTTGAATAAAAAGATGAAGGGATGAAAGGAAACGAAATCATAGACTCAAAGGAACATAACTTGGTTTCTGATATACGGACGATTGTAAAAAAAGGTCTGCAAACGGCTTATCAAAATGTTAATACAATTATAGTACTCACATATTGGCAAGTGGGAAGACGAATTGTTGAGGAAGAGCAGAATGGAGAAACGCGTGCCGAATATGGAAGCAAATTGATTACTCTGCTTGCAAATACATTATCAAAGGAATATGCACGCGGTTTCTCGGCAAGAGATTTACGTAATTATAGACAATTATACCTGTCCTTCAAAGACTTGGAGATTTGGTACACGCGTGTACCAAATCTAACATGGTCTCATTATCGAACTTTATTGTCAGTAACAAACGACGATGCTCGCTATTGGTATATTCAAGAGGCTTCGCATGAGATGTGGAGTGTACGTACTTTAGCCCGTAATGTAGGATCGCAATATTACCATCGCTTGTTGCAGTCTCCAAAAAAAGATGCTGTAATATCTGAAATGTTACAGATGACAGCACCGCTGAAAGATGATGTACGAAGTTTTTTGAAAGATCCAGTGGTGGCAGAATTCTTACAGTTGCCATCGAATAGCGACTTTACGGAAACAGAATTAGAGAGGTCCATTATCGGTCATTTGCGGTCATTCCTGCTCGAATTAGGACGTGGTTTTGCCTTTATGTATGAACAATATCATGTTGCCACCGATGTAGGCGACTTCTACATTGACCTTGTGTTCTACAACGTAATTCTGAAATGCTATGTGCTGATAGATTTGAAGACGAAGAAAGTTACCCATCAGGATGTGGGGCAGATGGATATGTATGTGCGCATGTTCGATGACCTGAAACGTACCGAAAACGATAATCCCACCATCGGTTTGCTGTTGTGTGCCGAAACTAGCGAAGATATTGCTCGCTATTCGGTCCTTCACGAAAGCAAGCAACTATTTCAGGCAAAATATCTCACATTCATGCCATCTGAAGAGGAACTGCGCCGCGAAATAGAACAGCAGAAAGAAATATTCTTATTGCAGCATAATTGCAAAACAAATAATGAAGAACTCAAACGTTAAACATATACTGAGAATATCAAAATAAACCTCAACTATAATACAACCTCAAAATATTATCCTATCTCGGATTGTGCAAAAACTGCGGTCGAAAGGGATTTTGCGGAGATAGAATAAAATAGACCAACAAACTTCTGCAATTTCTTTCCGTTTATCAGTAATTTTATCAGTAAAGTTGCCCCTTTTTCTTTTACGCGATTATCTATCCTTGAGATTTTTTTCGTAATTTTACCACAGAAAACAAAAGAGAATGAACAATATTGCCACCATAGATAAAGATTACAAACAATGGATTAGCGAACTCAGTAGCCGTTTCCGCCAAAGTCAGGTTAAGGCAGCGGTGAGGGTGAACAGCGCCATGCTCGAATTTTATTGGAGCATTGGAAGGGACTTGAGCCAAAAGCAATTTCTGAACACATACGGAAGTGCATTTTTCAAACAAGTCAGCGCCGATTTGCAGAATGAACTTCCTGATGTAAAAGGACTTTCGCCTACAAACATAAAATACTGCAAGTATTTTTACGAGTTGTATTCCCCTTTACTTGAAAATTCTCATTGTGCAACCAATGAATATGATTTTACTGATTCTCAAGATATTGAAATTTGTCTACAACATGTAGACGATTCTACAATCAGCAAAATTCGTCAACAGACTGTTGACAATTTTGAAATGTTGTTTTCCATACCATGGTCCCATCATGAATATATTATCAACAAGTGCAAAGACAATCCGCAAAAAGCCTTGTTTTTTGTGCAAAAGACCATTGAAAACAATTGGAGCAGGGCCGTGTTGCTCAATTTCCTTGATACAGACCTCTTCGAGCGTGAAGGGAAGGCAATAACAAACTTTAAAACATCATTGCCGGCACCCAATGGCGATTTGGCTCAACAAATGACCAAGGATCCTTATTGCTTTGATTTTCTTTCTCTCTCGCAAAAATACACAGAAAAAGAACTCAAGGATGCC
>JAZRVS010000075.1:0-18458 GCA_045599365.1 Bacteroidales bacterium | reverse complement strand
AGCATCTGAACCCCCTCCGGAACTGACTCTTTTTGACTGAGGGGGGCTTGTCTTTGAACTGGCACACATGGCATTGCTGTGAATCAATGGGTTATAAATTCCTTTTGGGGCATTTTCAGTTTTTATCGGACAGCAATAAATCAAAACTTACCATTAAGGAAATCAAACTAAAAACTGACTACTGATACCTGATTACAAATAATTGTGCTGCAAACTTGTATTTTGTTTCAAAAAAAAAGAGTTCTCAACGATATGTTAAGAACTCTCTTTTTATAGAAAAAATAACCTATTCCTTTGGGATAACTGAATAACTAATTTTCAATGCATTTGCCTTACGCAATTCCATTTTAACATCACTTACTATACCCATTTTCACTTTAGAATCAACCTTCAAAGAAACCGTCATTTGTGAACGATCATTGGCTGGCATGGAATTTCTTTCCAATTCCACAAATTCTGCAACTTTTGATTTATCAGCAATTGCCTCATTCAATTGCAACACTGGTTGTGTACCGAATATTTTTTGCAACTGCAATGATGGTTGTGCAATATAAATGTTACTTACCAATGATTTTTTCTCCAATGTAACGAATTCTGATGCTTTTGGTAGTTGTGGTTTTTTTACCAACAAGGTACTTTCACGCATTGTTGTTGACACCATGAAGAAAAATATCAACATAAAAATAATATCCGGCAACGATTGAGTAGAAATTGCAGGAGGTGTTTTTTTCTCTTTACTTCTAAACTGTGCCATAACTATTTTCCTCCAATATTTTTAGGTTCTGCCTCTGAAATCTTCTGAGGAATAATACGTTTAATAAGATCTTGTCTATCCTCTTTCAAATCATTAAAAGGCTTTTTGAAATACTTCATTGCATAATAATCTTTCACTTCATTATATGCCGCAATAATTTCATTTTGTATTTCAATATACTTTTTATATGACGTACCTCGGTCATTTTGGACACTAACAATAGCCTTAGTAACTTTTACCTTACCAATACCAGGAATGTCTTCTTCGGTATAACCTGGGTAACGTTTATCTTCCATGTCGTTGTTCATGTTCAACAAGAATTCCTTACAAGCCTTACGTAAATCACGTGGGTTCATAGGCTTCTTCTCAACCATCAACTTATCATCTTTATTGACAAGAACCACAAACAAGTTTTTGTCCAATACCTTGATATCTTCTTGCTGTTCAGTTGGATCTTGATATGGTGGCAACATACGGAACAAACCCTTGTCTGTATCCATTGTTGTTGCAGTCAAGAAGAATATCAACAACATGAACGAGATGTCCGCCATTGAAGATGAATTTATTTCTGGAACTTTCTTACCTGCCATACTACATTTTATTAAAGCGGGAGCTTTCGCTCCCACTATATTTATTTTCTTATCATTTTAAATACGAACGACGACAAAATTGCAACAACTGCACCACCCAAAAGAATGTACATTGCATACAATAATGTATCAGTCATAACAACGTCAAATTCTGAAATTACACCATCAAAGCCAATGATTTCTGGAATTGTAGTTGAAGACATCAAATAACCAACTAAAACGACAAGGACAACAAACCCAAGTGTTATCAACGTAGTTTTTGACGCTTTCTTTCCGCTCGTGAATGACGAATAGAACAACATAATGACCATAAAAGCAATAGCTAAAACAATCAATACAAATGCAAATATCAAATATGCATCGGAGTAATTAATACATTCTTGACTACATTCAGAAATATCAAGACCTGTAGATTTTTCTCTTTCAAGAATATCAGCGTATGACATTGCGCACTCATCAGCCGCAAGCATTACGGTTTCTCCATCGGCTCCTATTCCCTCGCACTTTGGTAAAGAACATGCTAAGCAGTCTTTCCCAGCAGATGCGAACCAAAACCATGCTGTTACCAAGAACGATAAAACAAGCAATGAGATATAGCCGATCTTAAATACTTTATTAAACTTTTGATTATCCATCAGAGAATTACTTTTTAGCGTTATACTTAACAACAATGTCAATCAATGAAATTGAAGAATCTTCCATATCTGTTGTCAAATCATCAATTTTAGCCAACAAATAGTTGTAGAATACTTGCAATATCATCGCTACTATCAAACCAGCAACAGTAGTTAACAAGGCAACTTGAATACCACTAGCAACAACAGTTGGAGACATTTCACCAGCAACAGCAATATCATCAAATGCTTGGATCATACCGACAACTGTTCCCAAGAATCCAAGTGAAGGTGCAAGACCGATACACAAAGAAACCCAAGTCAGACCTTTTTCCAAAAGACCCATTTGAACACTACCATAAGATGCAACTGTTTTTTCTACCATTTCTGGACCATCTTGAATACGAGTCAAACCTTGATAGAAAATACTTGCGACTGGACCTGGAGTATTACGACAAATTTCTTTTGCAGCTTCTTCATCACCTTTATTCAAAGCATCTTCAATGTTTGTCAACAATTTTTGGGTATTGGTTGTAGCTAAATTCAAATAAAGAATTCTTTCAATTGAAATAGCAACACCTAAAATCAAGCAAATCAACACAAGTGCCATAAAACCAGCACCACCTTGGATGAATTTTTCCTTAATAATTTGGTGGAAACCTTTTTCCTCTGGAGCAACAATTTCTTCTGTCGTTTCTGCTTCTGCTGGAGCAGCAACTTCTGCTGGTTGGGCTGCAGAATCAGCAGCAACTTCTGTCTTAGCCACAGTGTCTTCACTTACTGTAGCATTTTCTTGTGAAAACGATGTTAGAGAGAAAACTCCCAACGCAATCATTAATGCAAATACTTTCTTCATAATTTTAACTTATTAATACTTTCTTTTTAATTATACTTGTTTACACTTAACTTTTAACCTCGCCAAATATACGCTTTTTTATTTATATAAAACGTATGTTCATAATTTTATTCGTTACTAACAATCTTGAATTCTACACGTCTATTTTGTGCACGTCCTTCTGGTGTATCATTTGTATCAATTGGTTCATCAAATGCATAGCCTTTAAATGTCATACGATCACTTGCAATTTTCTTTGATAATAAATAATTTACAACTGCTTCTGCTCGTGCTTGCGATAATCGTTGATTGTATGTTTTAGTTCCCACATTATCTGTATGTCCACCTATTTCGATTTTAATCTTTGGATTATCGTTCATAATCTTAACCAAATTATCCAACTCAGCATACGACATTGGTTTCAAAGACGACTTGTCTGTATCGAAGAATACGTTACGTAGCACAATTTTTGAATCTTTCTTAATTGGCATCAATGGTATGTCTAGATTTATCTCTTGATACTCAGACGTTTGTGGAACATCAAAGTTAGCAGAATAGAATAAATAACCATCTTTCTTAACTGCAATACCATAGTTTTTACCAGATGGCAATGGAATCAAGAATTTACCAGTAGCTGAGTTAGCATTGTTTGTAAATAATATTTGTCCCGTTGCATTATCTGTAATTTCAATTAAAGCGTCTAAGAATTTCTTTGGTTCTGAATTTACCTCATATACAAGACCTTTAACAACTGTCAAACGAGCCGTTTTAATTTCAACAGATTTTTCCATAACAAATTCTTGTTGAATAGGATTTGCTTTTACCGCAATCAAATTGTTTTCTGTTGAAATTTGTAATTTCTTTTCGGGACCAAGGAATGTGATTGCATAAATATCCAAGCCACCGAGACCACCTCTACGAGTTGATGCAATATATGCTTGTGTTCCACTACCAGCCATAGCGAAATACATATCATCTTCTGGTGTATTTATTGGATAACCTATATTTTGAGGTTCTGACCACGAACCATCGTCTTGTAGTTCTGTTTTAAAGATATCGTATCCACCCATTGTCTTATGTCCATCAGAAATGAAATACATTGTACGACCATCTGGATGCATGAACACACCTATTTCGTCATATTCGGTGTTAATTGTAGAGCCAATATTCTCTGGTTTTCCCCACTTCCCCTTGGCATCTTTTTTACACATAAAAATATCGTGTTGACCATAATTTGTAACACGTTCTGTGTTATCACTTACAAAATAAACTGTATTTCCATCGTATGAAAAACTTGCTGCACATTCGTGTCCATTTGGTGTATTTATCTCACTAAACATTGATGGTACAGTCCATTTTTCACCCTTCTTCTCAGAGATTTTAATATCTCCACCTTTTTTTCCATAATATGTAAAGATAGTTTGACCATCAGCAGAAAGACCAATTGTAGCATCATTTTCTTGAGTGTTCAATGGCTCTCCCATTTCAACAGCATTAGACCATTTTGCACCATCTCTATACGACACCCAAATATTTTCATCAAATTCTCCGTCATTTTCAGCCTTTTTATTATATGGATTTTCGCGACAAGACGTAAAAATCAACATTGTTTGATCGGTAGAAATAATTGGGGCATAATCGCGGAACTTTGAATTTATTGCAGGTCCCATATTATCAATGAATGCACGAACAGTATCTTTCATAAATTCTTTACCATTATTGCATTCATCTATTTTCTTTGAAATAAGCTTTCCATCTGTTTTTTTCTCCTCTGGAGTCAAACGAGCTGTAGCTTTTTGGTATGCTGTAATTGCTTCGTCAAACTGATATGTTGCTTGATACGCAAGTCCCAATGCCATATAAGCACGACCAGCACCAACAGGATCCAAATCTAATGCTTTTAAGAAATATGGTATTGCTGAAGCTTTATCATCAATAGACATATAACACTTTCCAATAGAATAATTAAGATCCGCATTATTAGGATTGAACGCATTCGCCTTCAAATAATTATCCAATGCAACTTGATATGAACCAATTTCATAGTATGCATCACCCTCATCAACTTGTCGAATAGCTTCTTTCAATTGAGAACGATTTTCTGGAAAATTCTTTCCTGAAAATTCAACACTTTTCGATTGAGCAAAAGTCGAAATAACCGCAAACATTACTGCGATTACACTAAGAAAATATGATTTAATATTTTTCATTTCTTTATTTCAATTATTCGATAATCAATTACAACTTGCTGTATATGCAGCAGGAACATTTACCCCCAACTCACGAGCTTTCACAAGTGACATACAACTTTCGTCAAATTGACGAAGCATTTCTTGTGCAGCAGCTTGATGATAGTACGCTTCACCATAATTTGGATTTATTTTTATGGCGGCAGAATACATTTTCAAGGCATCAGCATAGCGACGTTGCGTGGCAAGAACAACGCCCAAGTTATTGTATGCCAAAGCATATTCTTTGTTAAGTTCTACAGCTTTTTTAAAATCATTAAATGCTGCTTTCGCATCTCCTTGAGCAAAATATGCTTCACCTCTATTGTTATATGCAACATACGAATCTGGCTTTTTGGCAATTGCTAAATTGAAGTTTTTTATGGCCGACTGATAATCTCCTTTCTTTGAATATGCCGACCCCAAATTGTCGAATGCTGTTGCCAATTGAGGATCGTATTTTATAGCTTGCTCGTAGTCTGCAACAGCTTCATCGTATTTTTCTAATTTTCGATAGCAACTACCTCTGTCATTGTAAGCAAATGCATACGAGCCATCAACTTTTATAGCATTTGTATATGCCGTTATTGCCTTTTCATATTCTTTCAAAAAGAATAAATCTACCCCTGAATAATAATATACTTCAGCGGTACGACAGCCGAAATTGACAGCCTGCAAAAAATCTTGATACGAAGCATTATACGAATCTTTATAATAATTCGCCATACCTCTTGAATACCAAACTTGACCTTGCGCTGAATCAATTGCCAATGCTTTATCAAATGCTACTATAGCTGCATCGTAATCTTTCATTGCTGACTTGGCAACACCTAAATTTACGTATGCCTGACGAAATTCCGAGTTAAATTTCAATGCTTCTTCAAACTTAACAACTGCATCGGCATAGTTTTGAGATTCCATCAAACTAATACCAGCATTGTATGCTTCTTCTGCCTCTTGTCCTGCTTCAACGACTACTGTATTAATCTCTTCTTCCTGAGCAAAAGAAAGACTTACCGTTGTAAACAACAATCCAACAATAACAAATGCTCTTTTCATATAATCAATGTATTTATTCCCTATAAAAAACGTCTCAAAGGTAGCAAAAAGATTTTAGACAATAGATAATAAGATGATATTTTTATTAGTTATTGATTGTCAATTTTTAGTTATCAATTGCTTCCCTTTGCAAAAATTATGAATACAATATACACGTTGGCTACACAATCATTTGTAATCATGTATCAGTAGTCAGTTTGATTTCCTTAATGGAAAGAAGATTTTTCACAAAGAGATTCATTTGACATCTAACAAATGATAACTGACAACTAAATTACTGCCAAGATGTATATCATTACCTTTTTTATATGAATTCACTAATCCGCTAACTACTGGGGACAAGACATTTTAACGATTGTTTTTGAATAGTAAAAGTAACGTCATTTGCAAAAATACGTGGTTCGCCATCTAAATGAAGCAATCGAGGAGCTTTATTCAGCAATGTAAATTCCTCTAAATGATACGTTTCCACATGTCGGGAACGATTAAATTGATTAAAAAACAAGCGTATTGTTGCAGGAACAACATCAAAAACAGGCATTTCTTTAACAAGTACCAATTCAAATTGACCATCGGAGACATCTGCTTCGGGAGCAATCACAGCATTTAAGCCATATTGATTTGAATTTGCCACACTCGCAATAAAGAACGATTTTTCGACTATTTCACCATTTATCCTGAATTGACATTTTTGTTGTGGATAACTCAAAAATTCCTCAACAATCAACTTTACATAATTTAAGCCACCTCGTTCGTCCGCACAAGCTTTATCAAATATATCACCTATTTTTGCATCGAATCCGAACCCCGCAACATTCACAAAATACTCACTATTGCAAAGCACCGTATCTATTGTTTTTTCGGTACCCTCGGCTATCACTTTTATAGCTCGTCGTACCATTGAGGGTATTCCAAAAAAACGAGCAAAACCATTGCCCGAACCCATTGGTATAATCGCCAATGTTGATTTTGAATGAATAAGAGATTGAGATACTTCATGAATTGTTCCATCTCCACCAACGGCTACAATTATGTCGTAACATTTTTTCACACCTTCACTAGCAAGTTCCAACGCATGACCAGCATACCGAGTGTACACAAAATCGACCTCAAACCTATCAGCCGAGAGAACTTCCAAAGCGATAGTTTCTACCTTTTTTTTCCTGTTTTTACCAGAATGTGGATTTATGATAAACAACACGCGTTTCATATCAATCTTGTTCTATAGTTCTACCTGGATACACACTCAATGCCTTTTTCAAACAACGGACCGCTTTCTCCAATTTTTCCATTTCAAGAATATACGCAATACGCACTTGATGACTACCTTGTTTTTTCCCCGTATAAAAACCTGTTCCTGGAGCCAACATGACTGTTGCATTCTCATATTCAAACTCTTCGAGCAACCAACGACAAAATTTATCTACATCATCAACAGGCAATTCAACCATTGAATAAAACGCACCATCTGGCATTGGAGAATGCACTCCTTTGATTGCATTCAAAGCTGGAATAATAAAATCACGACGAGCCTTATATTCATCTGCTGATTTTTTCAAGAATTCTTGTGGTGTATCAAGTAATGCTTCCGCAATTAACTGCCCCATTGACGGAGGACTCAAACGTGCTTGAGCAAACTTTAAGGCTGTTGCTATCACATCCTTATTTCTCGTAATCATCGCGCCAATACGAATTCCACAAACATTGTATCGTTTAGAAAAAGAATCAATCAAAATTGTATTTTCCTCAATTCCTTTCAAATTCATTACAGAATAATGTTCACTATCGTAACAAAAATCGCGATACACTTCATCACAGATTAAAAACAAATCATATTTACGAACCAAATTTCGTATGTGCGACAACTCTTTCTGCGTATAAACATGTCCCGTTGGATTGTTTGGATTACACAACATAATTGCCTTTGTTTGGGGCGTAAGTGCATCTTCAAAATCCTCTATTGATGGCAATGCAAAATTTGTTTCTATTGACGATCGAACTGGAATCATTCTTGCTCCAGTTTCCGTAGTAAAGCCATAATAATTAGCATAATATGGTTCTGGAACAATAACTTCATCGGCATAATTAAGAATGCTATAATAAGCAAAACAAATTGCCTCCGACCCACCCGTGGTGATTAAAATATCGTCACAAGAAATATCTATTCCAATAGATTTATAATAATCAGCTAATTTTTTTCGCAACGACAAATTTCCAGCCGAATGAGAATATGGAATATAATTACCTGAATAGCAGTGCATTGCACGTTCTGCCAAATCAGGAGTTAAAATATCAGGTTGACCAATATTTAAATGAAGTACTTCCACCCCCCGTTGTTTCGCTTCATCGGCATACTGAACAAGTCGTCGAATTGGCGATGCTGGCATTAACAAACCTCTATCAGAAACTCTTGGCATACTATTCTTCTTTAAATTCTATGTTAGAATCAAGTTTATACTTTGTTGCTTGTCGCACCGAATCGACTGGTGATTTTGTTTTACCACCAATAATAATCTTATTTGGATTTGGTGTAACTTCACCCATTATATACAACATCATAACTCCATTATCAGCATTTGAAAATACTGTTACTGATTTTTGAAACTCACCACTCCTTTGAGCATCAAAAGTCACCTTAATGCTACTTGAATCGTTCGGAGCAATACCTTTTCTTGTCCAATTTGTAACTGTACATCCGCATTGAGACTGAACTTCTGAAATTTTTAATGTATCCATTCCTGTATTGGCAAATACAAAATCATATTCTACAGGATGAGAAAATATCACTTTCCCAAAATTATGTTGTGTTTCTTTAAACTCAATATGAGCTTTCGTTGCACGTTTCTGAAAAAATGCAGACTGCGAACAAGAAACAAAAACAAACAAAACTAATGTTATGTAAAACAATTTTTTCATCGTCAGTATTACATTAATAAAGCTCGTGCTATTGAAAAATACAACAAACAACACACAATATCGTTCGTTGTTGTAACAAATGGTCCCGTTGCAATTGCAGGATCAACCTTACACTTTTCTAATATAAGCGGTACAAATGTTCCAAATAATGACGCAAAAATAATAATTATACAAAGAGAAAAACTTACTATCATAGTAAGACCTAAATCATTACCAGACAACCAATTATATAAGAATAAAACAGCAGAACAAATAATACCAATACACAAACCTCCAAGAAATTCTCTAAAAACCTTCATCCACACAGAAGCAAGTTTTAGACTACCATTAGCAATACTTTGTACCATAATTGAAGATGATTGTACCCCAACATTTCCGCCCATAGCAGCCAACAATGGTAAAAATAACGTAAGACTTGCATTCTTTGCAATATCACCTTCGAAAATGCCAATAACTCGAGAACTTAAAACGCCACCCAAAAGCCCGATAAAAAGCCACGGTAACCGAGCCATTGTTTGACGAAACATACTATCGTTATCATCTACATCTTGTGTCAAACCAGCCTGCATTTGATAATCTTTTTCTGCTTCTTCACGAATGACATCAACAACGTCATCGATTGTAATTCTTCCCTTCAAACGGTTAAGAGAATCAACTACAGGGACAACCATTAAGTCATATTTCTCCATCACCATAGCAACATCTTCCGAAGACATATTTGTAGGGACTGAAATGACTTCCTCTGTATAAATATCGCCAATTGTTGCACTATCTCCAGCCAAAGCCAATTGTACCATTGGTAAAATTCCAACTAACACATCATCGTCATCAACGACATATACGTTAATCATTCCAGCCACTTCGTCAGCCTGTTTACGAAGTTCAAGAATACAATTTTCAACGGTCCATTTTCTATTAACACGTATCAACTCTGTGGCCATCAAACCACCAGCTGAATTTTCATCATAATCCAACAAGTCAGCAATATCACTTGCTTGTTCCTTATCGGACATTTTTGCCAAGACCTCTATTTTTATCCGTTCTGGCAACGTCTGCAAAATATCGGCAGCATCATCAGAATCCATTTTTCCAATAAGGTCTGTTGCAATAATTTCGGCAGGAATAACCTCCAAAAATCTATCTAATTGTTCTTCTTCTAACTCAACGAGAATGCTCGCTTCCATATTTGGCTGGAATTGCGAGAAAACATAATTAGCTTCTTCGTTTGTTAATTGTTCAAGAACATCGGCAATATCGGCAGGGTGCGCATCGGAAAAACACAATTGAATTTTCTCTATATCTTGAACTTCAATCAAGAACTTCAAGTGCTGAATAAATTCCTTGGTTAATTCGAATTGCATATAACTACCCTCCTTCCATAATTTACATTGATATTTTGCCAACGCGAAAAAACGAAAAAATATTGAAAAACGAAAATTGATTACAATATTTTTTCAATCACAAACACGAGAAAAAAAAGAGACGCACCGAAGTACGTCTCTACAATATCTATGCTTTTTATAATTATTCTGCCGCTTTCTTTTCGCGTTTGCGTTCGTTTTCGTCAAGAATAATTTTACGTAAACGAAGTGATTTGGGAGTTACTTCCAAATATTCATCTTTGCGAATATATTCCATGTGTTCTTCAAGCGACATTTTCTTTGCTGGTGCAATTGCAACTTTGTCATCAGAACCAGAAGCTCGCATATTCGTTAATTTCTTGCTTTTGCAAACATTGATAACTAAATCGTTTTCGCGAACATGTTCGCCTATTACTTGACCTGCATACACTTCTTCGCCTGGTTCAATGAAGAATGTACCGCGATCTTGCAATTTGTCAATTGCATAAGCGTATGTTTGACCTGTTTCCATTGCAATTAATGCTCCATTGTTTTTGTTTGGCATTTCACCCTTCCAAGGTTCAAAACCAGTAAAGATGTGAGAAATCACAGCTTCGCCTTCGGTTGCAGTCAACATGCTACTTGTCAAACCAATTAAACCACGCGATGGTATTGAAAATTCAAGGTGAACACGGTCATTTTTCGTCGTCATATTTTTCATTTCACCTTTACGTTGCGTGATTAATTCAATTACTTTTCCAGAAAGACGTTCTGGAACATGAACCGTAACTTGTTCCATTGGTTCACATTTCTGTCCATCAATTTCTTTTATAATAACTTGAGGTTGACCAATTTGCATTTCGTAACCTTCGCGACGCATTGTTTCAATCAAAACCGACAAGTGCATAATTCCACGACCAAACACGTTAAAAGAATCAGCAGAACCAGTTTCTTCAATACGAAGAGCGAGATTTTTCTCAAGTTCCTTGTATAAACGTTCGCGCAAATGACGAGACGTAACGAATTTGCCTTCTTTTCCAAAGAAAGGAGAATCGTTGTTTGTAAATGTCATTGACATTGTTGGTTCGTCAATTGTGATTGCAGGTAAAGCTTCTGGATTTTCAAAATCGGCAACCGTATCACCAATATCAAAACCCTCCAAACCAACAATAGCGCAAATTTCACCACATTGTACTTCTGTTTTTATCTTTTCTTTACCAAGACCCTCGAACGTGTAAAGTTCTTTGATTTTCGATTTAACGATAGAACCATCACGTTTTACCAACGAAACATTTTGCCCCCCAATCAACGTACCACGAGCGATACGACCAACGGCGATACGACCGATATATGATGAATAATCAAGCGACGTGATACGCATTTGAGTTGTTCCCTCCTCTATTTTTGGTGCAGGAATAACTTCTAAAATTGTGTCCAACAAATAAGTAAAGTCGTTTGTTGGCGTTTTCCAATCTGGACCCATCCAGCCTTGTTTTGAAGAACCATAAACAGTACGGAAATCAAGTTGATCTTCGCTTGCATTAAGGTTGCACATCAAATCAAAAACCGCTTCGTTTGCTCCTTCAGGATCGCAATTTGGTTTGTCAACTTTATTTACGACAACGATTGGTTTCAAATTCATTTCAATTGCTTTTTCGAGCACGAAACGAGTTTGTGGCATAGGGCCTTCGAATGCGTCAACAAGAAGGAGACAGCCGTCTGCCATGTTAAGTACACGCTCAACTTCTCCACCGAAATCCGAGTGTCCTGGAGTGTCTATAATATTGATTTTTACACCTTTATAGCGAACCGAAACGTTTTTTGAAAGAATAGTAATTCCACGTTCGCGTTCCAAATCGTTATTATCAAGGATTAACTCACCAGTTTCTTCGTTTTCGCGAAATGTCTTTACTTGGTGAAGGATTCTGTCAACCAACGTAGTTTTGCCGTGGTCAACGTGCGCGATAATCGCAATGTTTCTAATGTCTTGCATCTGATAAAATTTACGGCGGCAAATTTCGTTTTTTTTTTGATTTATACAAATAAAAAAGGCAACCCTTTTGAGTCGCCTTTTTATACAAATATAAACATTAATTATTTACATTCCATGTAATTATCATCGTCTTTATCACCAAATTCTGCTAATTCCAAAGCCTTACATTCATTCTCCCCACCTTTTTTTGAAATAACAATCTTAAATTTGTCACCATCTTCTTTCCCTTTACAAACACATTCACGACCACAAGATGACAAACCTGCGATGAAAGCAAGTGTCAAAACCATTGATAAAACTTTTTTCATAACGATAAATTTAATTGTTAATACTCCGCAAATTTAGTAATATTTCTTTTTCTACAATACAAAACTTTTATTTTTATTTATTTCTACTTAATTCGTACCTTTGTAGTCCAATAGATTCTACATGAAGATAAAGAAATTAATACTATCCCTAATCCGTATCATACTTGGGTGTACATTTATTTTTTCGTCTATTCTCAAACTTTTTTCATTAGAAGGCTTTACACTCTATATGTATAGTTTTGGCATTTTGAGCTATGTAGCAACAACCATAGTCGCACGAATAATTATTGTATGTGAATTTTTGCTTGGAATTGGATTATTATTCAAGATTTGTTACCAAAAGACATGGTTTTTAACCCTGTTAATGCTTGGCGGATTCACGTTATTTCTAATTTATATTGCCATGTTTCGTTCCGATGACAATTGTCATTGTTTTGGCGATTTTATTGAACTCAACGCTATACAATCTATCGTTAAGAACATTTTACTAATAGCGTTACTATTTTTTGTTCGACAACAGGAAGAATTCTCGCTCAAGTTAAAACCATACATAGTTACAATCTCTATTTTATCTATTTTGTTTGCGACATTTATAGGATTTCCACCTGATGCTCTTTACAACAAAATGTATAATAACGATACTGAGCGTTTTGACAAAAAAGCCTTTGATACATATAGCCAACTACCCGATTTCCCGTTTAAACTTGACTCTACAAAAAATGAAATTGTTGGTCTTGTTTCGGCAACGTGTAAGCATTGCCTTGCAGGAAACACTAAAATGGGAGCAATTTTTGAGAGAAACCAACTTGATAAATCCACATTTCGGAACATAATTGTTTCTCCTCATGGTTCAGATTCAATCATTCAAGTTTTTAAAGACACAACCCAAACACAAGATTTTCAATACACGAAAGTAACTGCGAAAGTTGTTCTTGACATTAATCTCGGGTACTTCCCAACATACGTGTTCTTTAAGAATGGGGAATTTGTTAAAGCGATTAACTATAAAGAAATTGACGAAAAAGAAATTTCTGAATTTTTAAGACAATGAAACGATTTTTGTCAATATTAGTTCTTCTTTGTTGTGAATTGTCTTTATCCGCACAATTCTACAACGGATTACAACAAGATTTTGGCAAAAATAGAATTCAATACAGCGAAAAATTTTGGTTTTATTTTCGACACAACAACTACGATATTTATTTTGATAAAAATGGTCGTAATTTAGTTGAATTTGTTGCGAAAAATGTTGATTCTAACTACGCTGAAATTAAACGATTTTTAGAATTTGACTACTCTCGAAGAATTGTCTTCGTGGTTTACAATACGTTAAACGATTTTAGGCAAAGCAATATTGGATTTTCTACGTCTGAAGATGATTACAACGTAGGTGGGACAACGCAAATCATTGATAATAAAGTAATTTTATATTTTTCTGGCGACCACAACGATTTAATTAAACAAATAAAAAATGGCATTGCTGAAGTTATGCTCAGCGAGTTTTTCTTTGGTATTGGCTCATATAGAAGAATACTTTCTAATTCTGCTTTAGCATCGTACCCAACTTGGTTTTTTGATGGTATAATTGATTACCTTTCACAAAATCAACAACCCAAAATTGCAGATATTGTCTCTCAAAAAGCAAATAAAAGAGAATTACACAAAATTACGCAACTATACGAAGATGATGCTATTGCAATTGGATGTGCTTTTTGGAACTTTATTGGAGAAAAATATGGGACAAAAAACATCGCTGACATTCTGTATCTAAGCAAACTAACTGGTGAAATTGACGAAAGTTTTCAATACATTTTAGGAAAAAATTTAGAAATACTCCTCCTTGAAATGGAAGATTTTTACCTAAGCGACCAACAATATGAAGAAATAACATCCAACATTTCTATTCCCAAGCGACTTAGTAAACGAACTATTACAGATATTGCTCTCAATCAAGATGGTTCACAATTGTCTTTTGTAACCAACAAAAAAGGAAAAACAAATATATGGACACACAATTTTGCCACAGAAAAAACAAAAAAATTGTTTCGTCTCGGTTCCACGATTGACCAAATAAATGATGTTTCATACCCTGTAGTTCAATGGCATCCGACAGCAAACGCGTTAGCTTACTTTTATGAAAAAAAAGGAACTTTATGGTTTTCTGTATATCGTTTTGACACAAAAGAACAATATACACAAGAATTTCATCATTTTGAAAAAGTGTTGGATTTTGACTATTCATCCGATGGGAATAATATCGTCTTTTCTGGTGTAAAAGGCGGTCAAACTGATATTTACACATACAATATACAAGCCTTTGCGTACGAACAAATAACGAATGATATTGCCGATGACCGAAATCCAACATTCATTGGAAATTCGCATAAAATAATGTACACATCAAATCGAAGCAACGACAATCTTAAAGATATACAATGTGGTATCAAGAATAATTATAACATTTTCATTATTGACACCGATTCTCTGCAGAGATTACACAATACTAACAACAATGAACAAAAAACAATAGAATTTGCGAAAGGACAATATCTGTATCTTTCTGAAACAGAAGTTTCTAAAAACATCTATGCTATTTCAACAGATAGTAGCATCACTGCTATTGACACAGCCTTTCATTACTCTTATTTTACCAATGATTTCAAAGTTTCAAATCACGCTAAGAAAGTACTCAATTATAGTTACGCCAACAATATTTTAGTAGAATTACTCTATGATAAAAAACGAGCAATACTCGTAAAAAAGAATTTTAATTCCTCTGATTTACAGGCTACGACAATCAACACAGAAGACACTAATGCAAGAGAAAAACTACCAATTGATACAACGCACATTGAACGAGAAACAGCAAATTTATATAAGACTAATTTTTACATCAATCAATTAGTAAACCAAATTGATTTTTCATTCATAAATTCAGGATATCAACCATTTACAGGGAAGGCTTACGACTACTCACAAAACATGAATGTACTTCTCAAATTAGGTATAATTGACTTATTTGAAGATTATCGTCTAACGGGTGCTTATAGATTTACTGGCTCGCTTGGGACAAACGAATATTTACTATCCGTTGAAAATCTACGAGATAGGATTGACAGACAATATATTTACCATAGACAATCGAGTTTACGATACGGAACAAAATCAAACTATGACTACGATAGGATACAAGACAATAATTTTATTTGTCACTTCAAATATCCATTTACCCAATTACAATCATTTTCATTCACTCCAAATTTCCGATACGTTCGAGACATCACGCTATCTACAGATATGCAATCTTTAGCTGATCCAACATCAGAAGAATTTTGGATTGGAATTGCTTGCAATTACGTATTTGACAACGTACAACGAATTGACTTAAACATTTTTAACGGAACACGAGCAAAAATCTTTGCGGAAGGGTTTTCTCGATTAGATAAATCATCATATTTATGTGTGTTTGGATTGGATTTGCGACATTATCAAAAAATACATAGAAATATTATTCTTGCTGGTCGATTAGCATATAGTACCTCTTTCGGAAATTCGCCACTACTCTATTATCTTGGTGCCGTAGATAATTGGCTTAATTGGTTTGGCAAATACGACACTTACAATTCAAATATTCAATATGACCACTCAACAGATTGGGCATATCAAGCAATTGGAACAAATATGCGTGGCTTTTCTCAAAACATTAGAAATGGCAATTCGTTTGCTGTTGCCAACATAGAAGTACGCTGTCCAATCATACAATATTTGTATGTTAAACCTCTTAAATCAGACATTTTAAAAAATTTCCAAATTGTTGGTTTTGTTGATATTGGCGGAGCCTGGAGTGGTTTAATTCCTAACAAACAAGGAAATGCATATAATTACACCATAATAGATAATGACCCAATTTATATAGAAATAGACGAAATGCGTCAACCATTCGTATATGGATATGGTTGTGGTTTGCGCACACGACTTTTCGGTTATTTTGTCCGTTTTGATATGGCGTGGGGAAATGATGAAGGAAACATTCAAAGAATGAATCATTTCTCTATTGGAATGGACTTTTAGGAATATCTAAAAAGATAAGGTAATGATATACATCTTGGCATCAATTTAGTTGTCAGTTGCCAGTTGTCAGACAAATCTCTTTGTGAATCAACTTATCATTATGGAATTTAAACTGAAAAATGACTACTGATACCTGACAACAAATGATTGTGCTACCAACCTGTATATTGTAGTATTCTTAATATTATCTTCTTAAAACAAAAGATGTTTTTACTTAACTTTGAAAATTTCGTCTCCCTCGTACTTTTTCAAATCTTGTTTTACCGCTGGTTGATTTGATTCTTTGGCAGTAGAAGTTGAAGGTTGAGTTTTATTCACTTGTTTAGTATTACCTGTCGTATTTTGCTCTACAGGAGTAACTTCTTTTACGTCTATCGGTGCAACAGATTGAACTGGTGTCATTTGAGATGAAGAGTCTTCATCTTCTTCAATTTCAGAAAGTTCAAAACCATCTTCAACATCTTGCATTTCTAACTCTTCTTGTGGTTCTTCGCCTTCTTTATACAACGAAGTTCCATCAACTTCGTCAACCATTTTCTTTTGAGTCTTTATTTCGCGACTAATTTCCTCAAACAATTCTTTTTCGTACTCAATATCAACAGCAATAATTTCTATTTTTCGTTGATATGCAGCCGCTGGACTATATACAGACATCCATTTTTGTCTTCTATCCGAAAGGGCACTAACTTGAGCGCCTGAGCTTGTATAGAACGTATTTTCTGCTTTTACAACACCAATTGGTTCGTATATGTATTTCAAACTTCCTTTACCTGTCTTCGGTTCATTTTTGAGGTATTGATTTAAGATTCCTCCCTTATATGAAGTAAAATAGTTTTGAATACAAGAAATACGTTTTTTAGCAACAATTTCGTTATAAGCCAAATTACCAACAGGGCTTGCATAACCCTTGAATGCAACTACGATATCTTGTCCATCGCCCAAAATGACTTCCATCAATTCGGCAAACAACGCCAATTTTTCCCACTCAGCAGTCAAATCATCGAAGAATGTTTCAACTGTTTTTGTATCATAACTCAATCGTTCTCTATTTGAGTACTTAGTATATTCTTTGATATACTCATCTTTTTTAACAACGAAATCATTATACAAATTTTTATAAACCTTATCTGTAATAGAATCCTTTGAGCGAGGATCTGGATAATCATTATCAAAATACAATGTTATAGGTACCAAGTCCGTAATTCTCGCAATAGAACGACTAATTAACGAATGAGAATAAATATCATTACTGAAAGCCTTTCCAATCAACTTAGTTGATTCGTCACGGTTTGAACACCAATACGCACGTAAAGAATCTCGAGAATAAGCATAATACAAATCATTGTACGATGAGTTGATTGGAGACCCAATATTTACCGCATTTGACCAACGACCACTATTCAAATCTCCTTTTGAAGAAAATATATCGTAACCACCTAAACTAGT
This sequence comes from Bacteroidales bacterium, assembly GCA_045599365.1. Taxonomy (GTDB): domain Bacteria; phylum Bacteroidota; class Bacteroidia; order Bacteroidales; family UBA1715; genus UBA1715. The sequence goes on along the minus strand of JAZRVS010000075.1, from coordinate 304 downwards.
ATGCCACTCAGTACTAAAATATAACAACGAGTCTCGAGAGTCAAAAAATGGTGTAACATCATCTCCAGGCGTGTTAACATTTTTCCCGCAATTTTGCACAGAGCCGAAATTACCTGACGAATCTATTGACGCATACCATATATCATATCCTCCTTTGGTTCCCTTTCTATTTGATGCAAAAAATAAATAATCTCCTTTGGGTGTATATGCAATCTGTGGAGTTGTATTGCTCGTTTGAGACATATTTATAGGTGCAGGCAACTTGGTTATATTTGAAAAATCTGCAAATTGTGGATCAAAATCA
>JAZRVS010000074.1:0-7281 GCA_045599365.1 Bacteroidales bacterium | reverse complement strand
TTGCGGGAAATAATTCCAATTGCCCTTGTGAATAATCCTTAAAAGTTACCTTACTCATATGTCTTTGATTTTCAGCAAGATAATGATATTTTTTGTTATAAAAAAAAAGGCTGCCAAAACTTTTTGGACAGCCTCTTTTTTAATTCGTTTCCTCCAATTTTTAAAGGAAACTACTCATTCTTTTTAGTCAATATTTCTCTTATCTTTGATTCTATTTCATCGCGAAGTTCATCATTGTCACGCAATAATGTTTTTACAGCATCTCTACCTTGTGCCAATTTGGAATCTCCATAACTAAACCAAGAGCCACTCTTCTTTATAACTTCCAACTCAACACCCATATCTATTATTTCGCCAATTTTTGATACACCTTCACCAAACATAATATCAAACTCGGTTTGACGGAATGGAGGTGCGACTTTATTCTTTACAACCTTCACGCGAGTTCTATTTCCTACCACACTATCGCCATCTTTTATTTGACCAACACGACGAACATCCAAACGAACAGACGCGTAATATTTCAAAGCATTACCACCAGTCGTTGTTTCAGGATTGCCAAACATTACGCCCAATTTATCACGTAATTGGTTTATAAAAATCACCGTAGTACTTGTTTTATCTATTGCACTTGTTAATTTTCTCAATGCTTGAGACATCAAACGAGCATGAAGTCCCATTTTTGAATCGCCCATATCTCCTTCAATTTCCGCTTTTGGAGTAAGAGCTGCCACGGAATCAATCACGATGATGTCAATTGCACCAGAACGAATCAATTGATCTGCAATTTCCAATGCTTGTTCACCATTATCAGGTTGAGAAATGTAAAGATTTGAAACATCAACCCCCAGATTTTCAGCATAAAAACGATCAAATGCGTGTTCAGCGTCAATAAAAGCAGCCAAGCCACCATTTTTTTGAGCTTCTGCAATTGCATGAATTGCTAATGTTGTCTTTCCAGAAGATTCTGGTCCGTAAATTTCTATAACACGTCCACGAGGATAGCCACCAATACCAAGAGCAAGGTCAAGTCCGATTGAACCCGACGAAATGCAAGGAAGATTTTCTACTGCGTGATCACCAAGTTTCATTATGGTACCTTTACCATAAGATTTGTCAATTTTGTCAAGCGTTAACTGCAAAGCTTTCTGTTTTTCCGCTTGAATAGCTTTAATGTCTTGTGCTTCTGCCATGAGTTATTTCATTTAAATTTTCACAAAATTATTTACTTTCCTTAAATAGTTTTTATTTGACACACAAAAAATATACGATGATTTTTTCAAACGTCAATCTGATATTTTTTTTGCATAATTAATTATTATCAATGGAGAGCGTCGTTTTAACGCTTCCAAATGGACTTGCGGGACATTTTCATCAACAATAATTTCCTTGATTTTTTTTGCAGAATAAAATGGTCTTAAATTTTCCAAGGGCGTTTGACTTATATTGATTTTTGTCAATTTTTCGCAATTTTCCATACCTTCAATAGATGAAATTTGCGTATTTGAGCAATCAAAATCAACTAACGAAGCACAACCAGCCAAGGCAGCAACATCTATCACTTTAGTATGCGACAAATTTAACTTTTTCAATTTTGACATTTCGGACAAAACAGATATATCCTCAACCTCAGTCCATGAAATATCCAATTTTTCTAAATCACCACTCGGCTGTAGCTCGGCAATAGAGGAAACGCGCGTATGAGAAACATTCAATTCCTTCATATTTGACTTATTTTTTAAGAAAGCGACATTTTTTGCTGAACTATTTGACAAATCAACTTTCTTTAATTTTGTAGCTCGAATAAGCATATCAAAATTGCCAATTGAATCGCAACCGATAGCATAAAATTCTTGCAATCGCGACGTACTACTATATAAAAAACTCAACGATTTAAGGTTATCACACTCCGAGACATCAACTTTTGTAAGTGTTGAAACATCAGAAAAAACGTCAAGAGTTTCGGTCGTTGCCTGTGGATTGTACGATACGTCTAACTGAGTTAGTTTATGTAACTTTGCTAACGTATCATAGTTTTGAAACGTATGATTATCTCCAGACAAGTTTAATCGTTTCAATTGTTTTAAATTTGATAAAAATGCCAAAGATGATAATGGGGATTTTTCAAACGTAACACTTTCTAAATTTGATAAATTACCTATTGCCTCATACCCTATTACATCTGTGGAAATAATCTTTATTTCCTTCAAGGAGTCAATTTCACCTAAAGCGGCTACTGATATTGGTTCCGAACTTGAAGCATTTTTTAATTGAAAAAACTCAAGCTCCTTTATTTTTTTTAACGATGACAAATCTGTGATATTTCCGTTCGTATTTTCAATGCTTATTTTCTTCATCCACTTGAATTTTGCACAAACATTATCAAAATCAGTTTGAGAAGAACCCTCTCCGAGTTGCACTAACCTTTTTTCTATATCCGCAATTTTATTTACTTCGTTTAAAACGGAAGTACTTGCATCATAAATACGAACTCCTGCCGTGGAGAGAGAATAGCCCCGATACTGAGAAAAAACCGAAAACGAATGACAAACAACGATAAGAAAAACTACAAAACACCGATACAAATAAGTATTTTGCGACTGTCTAACCATACGTTTTTTATTTAAATATCAAAAATTCGACTACTCTATCACAACTCCATCAATAAAAACTTTTGATTCTGTATTAACTGGATCATTTGAAATGATAGTTATAGTCTGTCTAACGTGACCATTTTTTCTTCGCGTATCTAACGAAACATTTACATCGCCTTCTTCACCTTTTTCATACACTAATTTATCCATAGAACCAGCTGTACAACCGCATGAAGTCTTTATTTTTCTAATAATGAGTGTTGATTTTCCTTCATTCTTGAAATGAAATTTACATTCTACGGGATCGCCTTTACGAACCGTATCGAAGTTAAATGTTTCTGTTTTCATCACCATCTTTGGTGCATTTTTTAAGTCTTTTGGTGTTAACTTAGAAAAGTCTTCTGTGATGACTCCAGATATTGATATCCGAAGCTTATATGTTAACTTTCTCCCCTGAAAACCAAGATTCAATCTATCATAAACTGTTCCCCACTCTTTACGTTCTTTTGAATCATACGAAATCACCATCAAAGCAGAAGAATTTGGTTGTATTTTTTCGGGAAACATTTGCACTGTAATATAACTTGGAACACTTGGAAACACTAATGTAACCGCAGTATCCTGTGGATTATAAACTCCTATTGTATCAACAACTACATTTGGATAATAAATTGTATTGAAATTAATATTCATCTTGGTAAGACGAACCACATCCAATGTTATTGGATATTGATTTACTATGTCATCACTAATGTTTTTCACCGTTCCTTTCAAAGTGAGAGTTATTTTCGACAACATTCTATCAGTGGTGTACACATCGATATATTCCGTAAACAAAGATTGTTGCTCTTTCGGAGTAAAAGTAACATTTATTGATGCTCTATTATTCGCACGTAATGTATCTCGAGTCAACTCAATAGAAATATCATCCGATGACGGCACAATCTTAGTGATAACAATAGGTTCTGAACCTCGGTTCGTACATGAAAAAACAGCCTGAGTATTTCCTTGACCAACTGGAATAATACCATAATTATACTCTACTTTATCGAAAGAAAGAAACTGTGCTGTAGCATTCAAAGTTGTTAACAACAAACAACATACTGTTAGGAATACAATATTTTTTCTCATAGCAAAATCATTTTTACAAAGTTAAAAATTCAATAGAAAAAAGGAACAGAAAATAGAAAAGAATTCTACTCCCGAACAATGAAATCATTCCCTTTATATGACTTAACCATCAAACCACCTTCTGAAAGTTCTGCATAGGTCGAATTCCAAATCCAATTTCCTAAATTTACATAGCGAGATGTATCATTTAAACTCACCTCCATCGCAAGATGACGATGTCCGAAAACGAAATAATCAAAGTGTTTTTCTTTTAGAACATCTTGTGCGTATAAGTACAAATATTCCTTTGTTTTATCAAATTGTTTTGTTTCATATTTTTGAGGATTTTTCAATCGTTTTGTTCGATTGTGTAACGACCAAGCATGGCCAAATCCATACGCCCAATTAACTGGAACAAAAGAAAATAACCAACGAAGAAACTTACTACTAAATATCATATTCAAAAAATTCATACCCTTATCATATTTTCCAAGAGCATGACCATGATGAATGTAGAATGTTTTCCCAAAATATGTTCGTTCTATTGGTTCATCAAAAATAGTTATACCAATTTCTCTCGTTAAATAATCTCGGTACCACATATCATGATTACCACAAAAGAAATTTACTGGAATACCCGCATCAACAAACTCCGTTAATTTAGAGAGAAAACGAACATACCCTTGAGGTGCAACATATTTATATTCAAACCAAAAATCAAAAATATCACCAACTAAATACAATTCTTGACAATCTTGCTTTATCGCATCTAACCAGCTGATTATCAATCGTTCTCTTTCTTTACTTTCCTCCGCACTTGGATAACCCAAATGGAAATCAGACGCAAAATAAATTTTCTTTTGTGTTTGTTCCATCATAATGTAATTTGTTGAGACTTAATTGTTTCATTCAAAAAATGACTACCAATTGCATTAAACGACTCACTTGAATCCGTTGTAAAGAACTGTATTTCCGATGTCTTTTTAAGAGAACATTCCAAATTTGAATGCTTTTGCAAATATGTATTTAAACTCTTAGCAACAATTTCTCCTTGTTGGATTATTGCAATATGTTCGGGCAAATAAGTTCGAATCTTTTTCAATAGTAATGGATAATGCGTACACCCCAACAAAAGTGAATCAATATTAGGATTTTCGGCAAGCAAAGCATCTAACTCTTTTTTTACAAAAAAATCGGCACCATCCGAGGCATATTCTCCATTCTCCACGAGTGGAACCCACATTGGACAAGCGTGAGCAGTTATGTTGATTTCGGGGAAAAATTTCTTTATCTCAATCTCGTACGATTTTGACGTTACAGTTCCTTTTGTTGCAACAATTCCGAGATTATTGTTTTTAGTAAAAGTATTTGCAATTTCTGTACATGGACGAATAATTCCAAGAACACGTTTATTTGCCCCTAATTTTTCCAAATCTCGTTGCTGAATATTTCTCAATGCTTTTGCCGATGCAGTATTACAAGCAATAATGACAAGATTGCAGTTCATTTCGAACAATTTTTTCACTGCTTCAAGCGTATATCGATACACTGTTTCAAACGAACGAGTTCCGTACGGCGCACGAGCATTGTCGCCTAAATAGATATACGAATAATCAGGCAAGACATGACGAATTTCTTTCAAGATAGAAAGTCCGCCAAATCCCGAATCAAAAACCCCTATATTATATTGGCGTTCAACCATTTACTTCATATTCATTGGTTGACCAGTTGCTTCAACAACACTCCACCAAAATTCGCCTTCAAGATTTACTTTCTTTCGAGAAGACGTTGCTGCCTCAATTGGTAACAACGTAAATGAGCCGTTCCAGTTTCCGACAACAAAATCGGTACGACCAGCCATTGCAGCATGTACAGCGCAGTGAGTCAACTGCTCGCAAAATTTGCTATCGTTTGCGTTAGCAGGAATACTACGAATAATGTAACTTGGGTCAATATATTTTACACAAATCGGAATATCTTTTTTCTTGAAGTAGTCAGTAATTTGATTTTTTAAGTAGATACCAATATCTTCGTGCAGAATATTTCCTGAAGCATCTTTTTTACGTTCTCCTTTAAAAAATTCTTGTCCTGCACCTTCTGCAACTACAATCACTGCATGACTTTTACGTTCCAATCGTTTCTCCAAAACATTTAGAAATCCCGTTTCTTTTTCGTTTTCAAGAGAAAATTCCATTTCTGGAATTAAACAGAAGTTCACATCAGGAACAGCCAAAGCCGTACTTGCAGCAATGAAACCTGAATCACGTCCCATCAACTTAACAAGAGCAACGCCGTTTTGTGCGCCCTTTGCCTCGTAGTGAGCGTTCAAAATAATTGATTGTGCAGCAGCAAAAGCCGATTCAAATCCAAATGATTTATCAATAAAATTGATATCATTATCAATTGTTTTTGGAACACCAGCGACAGAAATTTTCAGCCCTCGTTTCTCTATTTCTTTATAAATTGCATGAGCGCCACGAAGTGTTCCATCGCCACCCACGCAGAACAAAATGTTAATATTGTTTCTTTCTAAAGTATCAACAACAGTTTCAATATCTTGTTCTCCACGAGAAGAACCAAGCATTGAACCACCATCTTTGTGAATATCATCGACAATGTCTGGATCAAGTTTTACAAATGGAATACGATTATCTGGATTCAAGCCAGCATAACCATACTGAATACCTACAATATTCGTTACTCCGTAACGATTCCACAAATGTGTAACCAAACCACGAATCACGTTGTTTAAACCTGGACACAAACCTCCACAAGTGATAATTGCAACTTTTGCTTTTGAAGGATCAAAATAAATAAACTCTTTAGGTCCTGGTTTTTCAAAAGAATCTAACGGAAGGTTATTTTTTACCGCATGTTCAACTTCTTCAACCGATGATGAATAAAGAATTCTAGCACCATCATCAACATAATCGTAAATGCCATCGCCCTTTTCTTTTGAAAGTAGCAAAGGTGATTTTATTTTACAAGCACCTAAAGTTTTTATTGTGAAATCCATAGATATTTATTTTTAGATAATCTTCACAAAGATAAATTTTATTTCGGGAAATTTCTAATGAAATGAAAATTATACTAAACAATTCATAATCACACTAATCATCATCTCTTTTTTCTTCATTTTTTGACTCAGCAATCATTATTGTCAACGCAACAAGCGTGTAATCATCTATTTTTTTCTTATCGTCAATAAACAATGAACCATTTTTATCAAGAAAACTCAAAAACATTGTTGCCGCAATCCGTTTTGGATTTACAGCATATCCTTTTACAAGATATTCTTTCAAAACCGAATTTGCCTAAATACGGAATTCAACACCTCTTTTTGATTTTACTCGATATCCAACGGAAATTATCACATCTAAATTGTAAAAATTTACCAAGTGTGATTGAACTTTTCCTTCTATAGCTCCATGAGGAGAGAGGCTGTCCAAAAAGTTTTGGCAGCCTTTTTTTTTATAACAAAAAATATCATTATCTTGCTGAAAATCAAAGACATATGAGTAAGGTAACTTTTAAGGATTATTCACAAGGGCAATTGGAATTATTTCCCGCAACATTG
>JAZRVS010000073.1:0-7484 GCA_045599365.1 Bacteroidales bacterium | reverse complement strand
TCGCTAAAGACAATTATGAGAGAGCGTTTGTGGCACATTTCTGCAATTTGATTTAAACAAATTGTAATCGCAGATTGTTTATTAAACGATTCTATTACAAAACTTTGGCGTAAACATTTATTCAATTCTGCATACAACATTTTTGCATGAGAATCCGAAAGATGGGCAGAAGTATGCAACAAAACCTCATCGCTAAACAACGACAAACCAACAGCATCACGTTGTTTTCGTAAAAGATGTATAAGAGCGGCTGCAGAATAGAGCGAAAATGCCAACTTATTGTGTATTGATTTTTCAGCAAAAGGGAACAACATTGACGACGAATTGTCAATCACAATTTGGCAGCGCAAATTTGTTTCTTCTTCGTAACGTTTACTGAAAAGTTTATCCGTTTTTGCATACAATTTCCAATCAATATTTTTTGTTGATTCCCCTGTATTATATTGTTGATGTTCAGCAAATTCAACAGAAAAACCATGAAATGGACTTCGATGTAATCCAGTCAAAAAACCTTCAACAATTTGACGAGCGAGCAATTCAAAATTATCAAATTGTTGCGTTGATTCAATTGTTTGTAAATCTATAGATTCCATAAGTCCATTACATTGAAAATAAATATAGAGACGGAGAACACTCCGTCTCATTTATCATTTGTTGTTGTTTCACAAAAACGGAACAAACTCCGTTACCACTAACAATTAGCGTCTAATTTTTCAATGATTTTTTCTGTTGGGACTGCGCCGACCAACTTATCAACAACTTCTTTATTTTTAATAAACAGCAAAGTTGGGATATTTCTCACTGCAAATTTTGAAGTAATTAGCGTATTTTCTTCAACATCGCATTTACCAATAACAGCTTTACCCTCGTACTTTTCTGCAAGTTCTTCTACAATAGGTGCAATTTTCTTGCATGGACCACACCATTCTGCCCAAAAATCAATAACAACTAATTTGTCTGTTTCTACTACTTGATCGTAGTTTGCATCTGTAATTTGAAGTGCCATAATACTAATATTTAATAAATCTAATTTCTATTGGATACGGAAGAGCATTTATATCATCAAAAAATTTATCTTCCAATTGTAACGTATAGTTTTCCGATGCAAGAATCGTATTGTAACTGCCGTAATGCAAAACAACAGAAAACTTTTTACCAGATAAATCGGGGAAAGACCATTGTTCTAAGAAATCAACAAAGTGTTGATCCACATTTTCCACATCTAACTTAAGCTGAACCTCTTGTATTCGCGACAGCATATCCGATGCAGAATCAACATTTAACACGTTTACCCGATATTCTTTTTCATTTGGGCTATCCTTTTTAGGAGTTCCTTTAACGTAAACCGTTACAACAACGATTTCTTTCTCTCTAATTCTATTTCTATATTCCTTGTAATGATTTGGTTCTTTATTTTTCCAAAAAGAATTTTTACTTGGATTATTTGGGTCTTCTGGTTTATCATCAAAACCGACAAAAGTATATGTATCGGTAAAATCACTCACTACAAATCGCACCATTTCACTACCCGATTTCATTGTTGAAAACGAGACATTCTCAACCACGCCAACAAAACTCAACTCTTTCTTTTCAGACACCTTTTCGGTAACAAGTGTTGGATGGTCTGTTGCGATTTTATCAATATCGCCAAGCCCCAATTTTCCAAAACCCTTCATTAAGAATCTGTACTTATTTAACGGATGCGACGACAAATAAATACCAATCAATTCTCGTTCTTTATCAAGTAGATACAATGGATTCAATTTTCTCACAATTGGTATTGGTGGATGCGACACATCTAATTCTTCATCGCTAAAAAGAGATAACATACCTGTATCAACTTTTTTATTTCTACTTGCAGAATAATTTGCAAGAGTTTCAACAAATGGTTTTTCTCCCATTGAAGAACTAACATATATGTTTCTATCAAGACCAAAACAATCAAGACCACCACTATATGTGAGCAATTCCAAGTTTTTACTAGACAAAGGAACGCGCGCTACAAAATCAAAAATATCTTTATATTTTCCATTTTTCTCTCGTTCATCTATAATTGTTTGTGAGATATTTTCGCCAAAACCTTTTATTGCATTTAATCCAAAATGAATATCGCCACATTCATTCACACTAAATGTCATTTCACTATCATTCACACTTGGACAGAGAACATTCACACCCATAGAGCGACATTCGCCCATAAATTTAGCCACATCGCTTGGGTTGCCCATTGAGTTTGTAAGCAATGCTGCCATATATTCTGCAGGATAATGTGCTTTTAAATAACCTGTTTGGTATGAAACCCAAGCATAACAAGCAGCATGCGATTTATTGAAAGCATACGAAGCAAATTTTTTCCATTCGTCCCAAATGTGCGTAAGAATCTTCACGACTTCATCTTCCGTTAGATTGGGATTGTCGGCACATTGTTTCTCAACACCTTGTTTCATAAACAAGCTAAACAACTCTTCCATTTTAGCAATCTGCTTCTTACCCATTGCCTTACGAAGTGTATCGGATTGACCTCGTGTAAAGTTTGCAATTTCACGTGACAAAAGCATCACCTGCTCTTGATAAACCGTAATTCCATACGTGTCTTTCAAATATTTTTCCATACAAGGCAAATCATATTTGATTTCTTCAAGACCTTGTTTTCGTTTAATGAAAGATGGAATATTATCCATTGGTCCTGGACGATAGAGAGCATTCATTGCAATCAAATCGCCAATAACAGATGGTTGCAACTCCTTCAAATATTTTTGCATACCAGGAGATTCAAACTGGAATACGCCCACTGTTTTTCCTTCGCAGTATAGTTTGTAAGCAAGTTCATCTTCAATTGAAATTGTGTCAATATCAAGAACTTCACCAGTATGATGTCGAATATTTTTAAGCGTTTCCTTTATAATAGAGAGAGTTTTCAGTCCCAAGAAGTCCATTTTGATTAGTCCCACCGACTCAATCACATGTCCATCGTACTGAGTAACAATAATATCTTCCTTAGTATCTTTATCCTTAATAGTACAAACTGGAGCAACATTTGTTAAATCATCACCACCAATAATCACACCACACGCGTGAATACCCGTTTGGCGGTTGGTGTCTTCCAATTCTTCTGCGTATTTCAACATTGATGAAATGTTTTGATCACCACCATTAAGCATTTCGTTCAATTTCAACACGTATTTGTAGCAATTCTTTAGATTGACTTTTGGTTTTTTTGCAGGAGGTTCTTTCAAACCATCAACAGCCATCACAACCTCATCGTCAAAATCTTTATCTGGAATATATGATTTTATTTCTGCAACAGTTTTTAAATCAATTTTTTGAACGCGACTCACGTCTGCAATGGAAGATTTTGCGCCCATTGTACCATACGTAATGATATGAGCGACTTTTTCTTTTCCGTATTTTTTTGTTACCCAATCAAGCACCTTTGCACGACCTTCATCATCAAAATCCACATCAATATCAGGGAGTGAAATACGGTCGGGATTTAAGAAACGCTCAAACAGCAAATCGTATTTAAGAGGATCCAAATCGGTAATACGAAGACAATAGGCAACAACGGAACCTGCGGCAGAGCCACGTCCAGGACCAACAGCAACGCCTAATTCTTCTCGAGCGCCACGAATATAATCTTGAACAATTAAGAAATAACCAGGGAAACCCATAGTTTTCATTATATAAAGTTCAAACGTGATTCGTTCTCGTTGTTCATCGGTTAAATTTTCACCGTAGCGTTTTTTCGCGCCTTTCCACGCCAATTCAGCAAGGTAATCGGCTTCGAGTTTTATGCGATAAAGTTTCTCATAGCCACCCAATTTTTTAATTTTATCTTCAGCAGCTTCTTGACTCAGTACCACAGTCCCCTTTTCGTCTCGTGTGAATTCATTGAATAAGTCTTCTTCTGTAAATTTCTTTTTGTATTCTTCAACAGTTCCGAACGAAGTTGGAATGTCAAATTTTGGCATAAGAGGTCCAGAGTCAATAGAATAAACCTCTACCTTATCAACAATTTCCTGCGTATTTTCCAAAGCCTCAGGAATATCGTCAAAAATTTGCGCCATTTCTTCTGGCGATTTTAACCATTCTTGCTTTGTATAGTGCATACGAGTTGGAGAATCAAAATCTTCGCCAGTACTCAAACAAATTAGACGATCGTGAGCCTCACCATGATCTTCTTCAACAAAATGGACATCGTTTGTAGCAACAATTTTTGTATTGGTTTTTCGCGCCAAATCAATCAAAATAGGGTTAACCAATTGCTGTCTTTCAAATGTATCCGTCGCTGCATTCGGTTTGTCTGTTTTATGTCGTTGAATTTCAATATAATAATCATCACCAAAAACTTCTTTGAACCAAAGAATAGATTTTTCAGCTTCTTCGAGTTGGTTTCCCATAATTAACTGGGGCAACTCTCCACCAAGACAAGCAGAACAAACAATCAATCCTTCGTGATATTGCTTTAATACATTTTTATCAATTCGAGGACGGCCATAAAAACCTTCAGTGTAAGCAATAGAAGCCAACTTACAAAGATTGAGATAACCTCGTTTGTTTTTCGCCAAAATAATTAAATGGTACCCACTATAATCGACAATAAAATCTTTTTGACGTTCTTGCGAAAAAATTTTATAATCTTTATCCTTATCGTATAAAGTTCTTCGTGCACAGTAAGCCTCAATACCAATAATTGGTTTAAATGGAATAAATTCATCCGCTTTTTTTTGTAAAATCGGCAATTCCACTTCTAATTTCTCTAACTGGACTTGTGCTTTTGCTTTGTCTTCTTCTGACTTATCTGGATTAGCAAGAATTGACTTTTGTTTGTCAATTTCCTCCTTACATTCCTTCACTTTTTTCTTCGGTTTTCCGTTGACACTATTAGAAGTATCCATCAAATCTTTTATACCGAACATATTTCCATGATCAGTAAGTGCCATTGCGGTCATACCATTCTTCATACATTTTGCAATCAAATCGGGAACTTTTGACATTCCGTCAAGAATTGAATAATGTGAATGGACATGTAAATGTGTAAAATTCATTTTTATATGATTGTCAAGGTATTTCAGTTCTTATATTTTTATTGACTTGTCAGAGCAAATAAAAAGAAAAAACTCATAAAAAAAACAGGGTGTTAATAACTATTAAAAAGAATTAAGAATTAAGAATTAGGAGATAAGAAATAAGAAATAAGAGATAAGAAATGAGAAATGAGAAATGAGTCTTACACGCTAATCGTTAATCACTAATCGTTAATCGTTAATCGTTAATCGTTAATCGTTAATCGTTAATCGTTAATCACTAACCACTAATCGTTAATCACCAACCAGCAACCAAATTCTACATGGAGCAATTTTGACAAATGTCTATTTGTTTTCTATTGGTATGTATTGTTTTTTTGAAGTTTTTGCTTTTGTTTGAGAACCAAATATCTTGAAATGATTGGTTTCCAATATTGCCATACGAAAACGTATGATTTTTATCAAAGCAACAAGGAAGCACGTTTCCATTCCATGCAACAATGCACGAACTCCACAATTTCCAACATTTATTTCGTAACGATTTTTTCATTGTCATTGTTCCGTCAGCCACCTTATAACGACTATGTTTTTTTCGCGACGGTACCATATCTATATTTTCTATACTATAAAATTGTGCCTTTTTAAAAACAATTTTATCAGCACCATATTTCAATCCAATATGCCGAATTTCTTCTTTGTGAGTTTCTGTATGACTAAACAATAAACATTGTAATTCAACAAGTGGCAAAGATGAATGATATTTTTGTTTGGCGCGTTGTATTGATTGCAAACCATCTATAACCTTCTGAAACTTTCCATTTCTTCGATATTTTTCGTACGATTCTTGATTGTAACCATCGAGCGAGACTATCAATTTTGTAAGTTTTGCTGCAACAATTTTTTCAGATAGTACATCGTCAATAAAATGTGCATTTGTAGAAATTGACGACATTATATTTGCATCTGTCATCATTTTAATAATCTCTACAAGCGATTCATTCACAAATGGTTCTCCTTGAAAATAAAGATTTGTCCACAATACAGATTTTTCTATTTGAGGCATCAAGTTTTGACACAAAGACACATCTATTTTCCCTTTCGGAACTATGCTACTTTTATTCCCCGTTGGACACTCTGGACACTGCAAATTGCAAATGTTCGTTGGTTCAATACTGAGGAAAGATGGCATAGCAATAAAATAATGTTTTTTCAACGCATGAGACAAAACAAACGAAACGTACAACTTACAATAATTGTATATTCTTGAAAATGAAAGACTTTTTAATATTTGAAAAATAAAAACTACGTAAAATTTCATAGTCAAAATTTAGTTTTCAAATGTACAAACAACCAGTCAAATGAATAACACACTCTTACAATTATTTTGGGAACAATATACAAGTTGGTAGCACAATCATTTGTAATCAGGTATCAGTAGTCAATTTTCAGTTTGATTGCCATATTGGCAAGCTGATTACACATAGAGATTTGTCTGATAATTGGTAACTGATAACTAAATTACTGCCAAGATGTATATCATTGCCTTTATTTTAGAAAAACACAACGACACAAAGAAAATCAACAAACTGTAGAAGCGAATTTTTCCGCAAAGAGGTCCATTGTTAATAAGTATTGATAGTATTTTCACAAAAAAGCGCTATCGTTCTTCAAAAAGATGTACATTCGCAGAAACTAAAAATAAAATATTATGGCAAATAAAAGAGATTTTAAGAAAGACGTTGACAACGTATTTGAAACAGTTATTGAAGAATGTATTTTCACTGCTGATTTTTTCCCAGAAAAGACAGAGAAAGTAGAAAAATTGATAGACGAAGCAATTCAATTATATAATGATACTCGTTTTGCTTACAAAATGGACGAAAAAATGTCTCAAAAAGCTTTCTACAATGGCTTAATCACAAATTATATAGCAAAAATGAGCGATATCCTAACACAATTAAACGAAGAAAAATAAAAAATTCTATAGCTATGAAAAAAGTACTAAGTTTAGTTTTAAGCGTTGCATTTTTTGCAAGTGTTAGTCATGCACAAGTTGTTAATATGACAAATGGAGAATTCAACAAAGAGACGAAACCTGCATTTGTAATGGAACTTGAATATTCAAAGAAAATAGTTGAAGAAGCTGTTGAAAAACGCTTTAAAGACGACAAACAAAAAGGGAAATCTTCAAGTGGAATGACAACGTATGCAAATACGACATATTCTGATATGGGCGTAAGAGATTGCAATGTTTACACAAAAATTGATGGAAATAGCAAATCGGCTACACTTTACATTTTCGTGCAAGAAGCAAATGGTAATTTCATTACTTCAGGAGCTGACCAAGAAAAACAAATCAAAAAATTTATGATTTCTCTTGCTGACAATGTAAAAGCACTTGATTTGGAATATCAAATTGCAGAACAAAAGAAAGTTTGGGAAAAATCAGAAAAAGAA
>JAZRVS010000072.1:0-26002 GCA_045599365.1 Bacteroidales bacterium | reverse complement strand
TGATGACGAAAAGACATACACATTTGAATATTACGATTAAAAATTGGGTTCATATAAATAAAACGGCAATCATTTGATTGCCGTTTTTTTTGCTAATTATTTGACTACAATCAACTAATTAGAATTACAAATTCTATGATTCTAACTTATTGCCAACTTGTAGATTGTTAGTTTTGGGGGGATTTGCAAACAAAAAAAATGCCCGAACATCAGTCTGGGCATTTTTCATATAACTAACTTTATATAAATTAATTGTTTGTGAAATCTCTAAAATCAATCATTGCGTCATTCATTGTAACGAAATAATATCCACCATCACCAAAATCTTTCTTGAACATAGAACGTGAAGTCTCTGGCATTTCAACAAAACCATCAGCTTCAAGTTTTTGAGCGTATAATTCGAGTGAAACCAAAGAAAAATCACCAGTAAGTGTAATTTCATTGTCTTCAACGACACGATAGTTTGTAAAATGGAAGTCTGGTGCAGGTATATTGCTTAACCATCCATATTCACTCACAACATCTTCCCAAGTTGCATTTGTTGGTGTAGAATTTGCTAATCTTTCTTCGTAGTCTTCCAACGCATTTTCGTAATCTGAGCTGTTGAGGAATTTTATTGCCATAATTGTGAATAATCCATCTATGTATTGAAATGAATATTGATGGTTGTTGTCAACTTTGTCTGCTAATAAATAGTTCCCTAATCTTGTTACGCAAAACTTGTTATCAGCAAGTTTTTGTATGTAAGCATCAAGGTCGTTGCTCGAAATGTTGTAAGTAAACGATACCATATCAGCTTCTTTGCTATCTTCGTAAGGTGTGTTCAAAATAACAGATCCATCGCTGAATGTGCCATCTAATTGGGGGTATGCAGAAAGGAAAGTAGCCTTGCTGGATAGTTGGTCCCATGTACATGATTCATAATTGTCATAGTCGAATCCGTTGTCGTCATCAGAACCACACGAAGTGAATGAAACTGCAGCTAATGAAGCTAAGACTAACATTGCAAATAATCTTAAATTTCTCATAGTTGTATAATTTTATAGTTAATGATTATTGAAATTTATAGTTCATTAATTCTGTTTGTAACCAATTGCAATGCAGCAGGAATTCCTTGTGGATTTTTACCACCTGCTGTTGCAAAGAATGGTTGACCGCCGCCACCACCGGCAATTTCTTTCGCCATCAACGAAATCAAGTCTTTTGCCGATAGTTTGTAGTCGTCAATAACATCTTGTGAAAGTGCTGCACACACATTTGCTTTTCCGTCAACATTGGCAGCCAAAACAATGATGAACGACGG
This sequence comes from Bacteroidales bacterium, assembly GCA_045599365.1. Taxonomy (GTDB): domain Bacteria; phylum Bacteroidota; class Bacteroidia; order Bacteroidales; family UBA1715; genus UBA1715. The sequence continues at coordinate 24,699 of JAZRVS010000072.1, read as the reverse complement.
AAGACTGTTTTTCATCGCAAAAACAATATCCTTCAATGCGTTTGCGCTCGAAACAGAAATTTCTTTCGTTACAATAGCAATGTTATTTTTCGTTTCTACATTTTTCAACAAATCGTTTGCAAGTTGTTGAGTTTGTTGCTTTTCGAATGCTTCAAGTTGTTTTTGCAATTTTGCGTTGTCGGCAACTAATTGTTCAACTTGTTTCATCAAATTGACAGGATTTTTCAATGTTTCTTTTATAGCAGACAATGTGTCAACTTGTTCGAATATGAAATTCTCGGCATTGTCGGAAGTAACTGCTTCAATACGACGAATACCTGCTGCAATAGCACTTTCCGAAACAATTTTGAAGAATCCAATTTTTCCTGTAGAAGCGATGTGCGTTCCACCACACAATTCCATAGATTCGCCGAATTTTATCACACGAACTTTGTCGCCATATTTTTCGCCGAACAATGCTTTTGCGCCCATTGCCTTTGCATCGTTGATTGGCATATCGCGGAATTCTTCAAGTTGGAAATCGTTGCGAATCAATTGATTGACGATTTGCTCAACTTTACGGATTTCTTCATCAGTCATTTTTTGGAAATGAGAGAAGTCGAAACGTAAGCGTTCTGGCGTAACCAACGAACCTTTTTGTTCAACGTGTGAACCTAAAACTTGTTGCAAAGCAAATTGTAGCAAGTGGGTTGCCGAGTGGTTACATTCGGTCAATTCACGCGATTTTGTGTTTACTACTGCATTGAATTCAGTATCAAGAACTTCAGGAAGTTTTTCGCAAAGATGTACGGTCAAACCGTTTTCGCGGACAGTATCAACAATAGTTGTTTTTACGTCGTTTGCCTCAATGTAACCTTTGTCGCCAACTTGTCCACCCATTTCTCCGTAGAATGGAGTCTTGTCGAACACTAATTGGTAAAGCGATTTTCCTTTGGCAGTAACTTGACGGTATTTAACGATTGTAACCATACATTCTTTCGTGTCGTAGCCGACGAATGCATTACCTTGTTCGTTTGAAAGAACAACCCAGTCGCCAGTAGAAATGTTTGTTGCCTGACGGGCACGTTCTTTTTGTTTGTCAAGTTCTTTTTGGAATTCCTCAATGTCAACTTCAAGATTTTGCTCGCGTGCAATCAATGTTGTTAAATCAAGTGGAAATCCGTAAGTATCGTACAACGTAAATGCGTCAACACCAGATATTTTGTTGCAATTTGCTTGTTTTACTTTCTCAATTTTTGAATTCAACAAATTGATACCAGTTTCAAGCGTTTTCAAAAATGATTTTTCTTCTTCGAAAATAACTTTCGAAATCAATTTTTCTTGGGCAATCAATTCAGGATATGCTTTTCCCATTGTTGAAATCAAACAAGGAAGAAGACGATACATAAATGGTTCGTGAAGATTCAGGAACGTGTAACCGTAACGAACAGCACGACGAAGAATACGACGGATTACATATCCAGCTTTGATATTTGAAGGAAGTTGTCCGTCGGCAATTGCAAACGAAATAGTACGGATGTGGTCGGCGATTACGCGCATAGCCACATCTTGTTTTGCATCTTGTCCGTATTTTGTGTTCGAAATAGCACCAATTTCTTGAATAAGAGGTTGGAAAACATCAGTGTCGTAGTTTGATTGTTTTCCTTGCGTAACCATTGCAAGACGTTCAAAGCCCATACCTGTGTCGATGTGTTTTTTGGGTAACAATTCCAATTCGCCGTTGGCTTTACGGTTATATTGCATGAACACAAGGTTCCAAATTTCAATTACTTGTGGATGGTCGTGGTTAACCAATTCGCGTCCAGGCTTCTTTGCCTTTTCATCGGCAGAACGAAGGTCAACGTGAATTTCGGAACAAGGTCCGCAAGGGCCAACTTCGCCCATTTCCCAGAAATTGTCGTGTTTGTTGCCACTCAAAATTCTATCTTCAGGAAGATATTGTTTCCAAATGTCGAAAGCCTCTTGGTCAAAATCGGTTCCGTCGGTTTTGTCGCCTTCGAAAACAGTGGCGTACAAACAATTTTTGTCGATTTTTAGAACTTCGGTAAGATATTCCCACGCCCAGCTAATAGCTTCTTTCTTGAAATAGTCGCCAAACGACCAGTTTCCAAGCATTTCGAACATAGTGTGGTGATAGGTGTCGTGTCCAACTTCTTCCAAATCGTTGTGTTTACCAGAAACACGCAAACATTTTTGCGAGTCGGCAATACGCGATTTTGTGATAGGAGAGATACCAAGGAAAATATCCTTGAACTGGTTCATTCCCGCATTGGTGAACATCAATGTTGGGTCACCTTTTACCACCATTGGAGCTGATGGGACAATGGTATGTTGTTTAGATGCAAAAAAATCTAAAAACGACTGACGTAATTCTTGTGCGTTCATATACATATTATTTTACGTGCGCAAAAGTAGTAAAAAAGTTAAACAATAGGAATGAAGAAGAGAAAATTAAGAGTTTAAAAGAGGTTGTTGTAAAAAATAGTTTTTAATAAAAATTAAGAAAGATGTTTAGAAATTTATACTATTTACTATTTTTGCAATAAAATGTTCCCTTATGAAGAAGAATCTTCTTTTTAGCATTATATGCATTGTTATAATATTGGCAACAAGTTGTACGTCAAGAAAAAAACTTATATACATGAATGATCATCCAAAGGGTGATACTGTGATGGCATTCAATAGGAATGATTTGAGTGTAATCCTTCAACCAGGAGATGTAGTTTATATCAAGGTTTTAAGTTTAGATAAAGAAACAAGTGCTTTGTTCAATCTTGATGATAGGGGTGGTTCCTCGGCAACAGGAGAGGTTTCTACAGCGTTGAAAGGTTATACCATAGATGAAAAAGGTTACATACGTTTACCAATGCTTGATACCATTCATGTTGCCACATTGTCAATAAGTGATGCAGAACGAAAGGTCCAGTCACGAATAGATAGTTATTTTAAAAATGCGACAGTCATTTTGAAGTTGTTGAATACGAAAATATCTGTTTTGGGTGAAGTTAATCGTCCTGGAACATATAATATTCTTCGTAATAGTATCAATTTGTTTGAAGCTCTTGCACTTGCAGGTGATGTAACCCAATTTGGGAATAGAAAAAGTATCCTTATTGTTAGAACAATCAATAATGAAAATATTACATTTCGGGTTGATATAACGAAAGAAAATACACTTGGAACAGAACAATTTTATTTGTTGCCAAACGATATAGTTATTGTGGAACCATTGCCATTACGTGCATTTAGATTGAATTCTAATACAATTACATTGGTTTTCAGTGGTTTAACAACTTTGGTAACAACACTTACGTTCTTTAGATCCGTGCTTAAATAATGACAAAAATGACAAACGAACAAAATATAGAAATAGACGAAGAAATAGATATCCTTGCTTACGTTAGATTACTTCTTTCTAAGTGGTATTGGATACTCTTGTCGTGTATGATTTGTGGGGCAATTGCATTCCTTGTAAATAGGTATGCGACAAAGGAATTTGAAGCGTCAACACAGATAATGATTGTTGAAAAAGAAGATGCTTTAGGTAGCATGGGAGCTGTGTTGAAAGACTTCGGTTCAATGTCAGGAGGAAAAACGAATATTGATAACCAAATAGGTCTTTTACAATCGTACACATTGGTTCGCAGGACATTAGAGACTTTGAATTATCAGGTATCTTTTTTTAACAACGGTCGCGTTCACAATGTGGAGATTTATGATGCTTCTCCATTCGTTGTTGATTTGGATACGAGTTACAACGATTATAATGACAAAAATAAATATACCCCCGAGATTATTGATGTGAAAATTATTTCGGATGACGAATATCGTTTGTCAATTGATAGAGATTCCGTTAAAATTTCTCAGTTGATGGTGTGGGGTGAAACCTATCAAGATTCTACTTGTAAATTCACACTTCGCAAGGCAGATAATTTTGATATGAAGAATTTCAAGGATAAACGATTAGATTATTGTTTTATTATCAACAATTACAATACATTGACAAAAATGTATCAAAAAAATCTTGTCGTTGAATCAAGCACAAAGAAGGGGACTATGGTAAACCTAACGATAAAGGATAGCAATCCCCAAAAAGCCACAGACTTTATAAATGGTCTTTGTGCAGTTGCGATTGTACAAGATTTGGAATTGAAAAACGAAACATCTCGTAAATCAGAACAATTTATCTCGGAACAATTGACGCAAATATCAGATTCATTGATGTTTGCAGAAACAAATTTGGAACAATTTAGATCAAGTAACAAAATTGTAAATTTGAGTGATGAGGGTTCTTTGTTGTATAAAAAATTGGAGGAACAAGAGAAAGGAAAATCACAACTTGATATCCGCTTAAAATACTATAACTATATCCTTCGTTCAATAAAATCTGATAATGAACAAGAAATCAAGATGCCGTCTATTACGGGAATAGATGACCCACTTTTAAATTCGTTAATTTCACAGTTAAATCATTTATATACGGAAAAACAAGTTTTGTTGTACAGTGCAACACCAGACAACCCAACCTTGCAGATAGTTAATATGAAAATTGGACAGACTATTGGTTCGTTGGTTGATAACGTAAATAGTTTGATTGAATCAACAAAACTTGAGTTGAATGAAATTAAAAAAGAAATAGATAAAACTGATGCAGAAATACAACAGTTGCCAAGCACAGAACGTGAATTGATAAGTATTCAACGTAAGTTTGATATTAACAATACGGTTTATAGTTTCTTGCTTCAAAAGAAAGCTGAGATTGGTTTGACAAAAGCAGCAAATGTTTCGGATATTCGTATCATTGATGAAGCACGTGCAGAAAATGCAAGACAATCATTTCCAAAGACAAAAATGTTGCTATTGATAGCATTGTTCTTGGGCGTTTGTATTCCAAGCGCAATAATTATTTTCTGCGATTATATTGACAAGACAATAAAGGATAAGAAAGAAATTGAAGGGAAAACGAAGGTTCCTATTATAGGTACTATTTTACATAATCGACATTCAGATGTGATTCCTGTAAAAACGAACCCAAAGTCTTCTATCGCAGAGTCATTTCGTGCAATACGATCAAATTTAGTGTTTTTTATGAAAGATACTTCCAAAACGAAGGTTGTTGCGTTAACATCAACTATTTCGGGGGAAGGAAAGTCTTTCTGTGCATTGAATCTTGCGGCAATTATATCGCTTGTTAATAAAAAAGTTCTTCTTATAGGTTTAGATTTACGAAAACCTCGTTTGGCAGAAATGTTCAATGTTTCAAATAACATTGGCGTAACAACACATTTGATTGGTCGTGATTCCTTGGATGATGTTATTCTTAAAACTGATGTGCCAAATCTTGATGTGATTGTTGCTGGTCCTATTCCTCCAAATCCAGCCGAATTGATTGAAAGTCCAGAATTTGACGCCTTTATGGATAATTGTAAACAACGTGGTTACGATTATATAGTACTTGATACGCCTCCAATTGGTTTGGTTGCAGATACAATTGCCATTGGCAAATATGCAAGATGTAATATCTTTGTAATGCGACAAAATTATACCAATAGAGAATCCATTGCATTGGTAAATTCTTTAGCAAAAGAACATCAAATTGATAATCTATCTATTTTGTTAAATGACGTTGCCCTTGAAGTAGGATACGGTTATGGCTATGGTTACGGAACGTATCGAGACAAAAATCAACATCATGGTTATTATACCGATGAAGGTTCTGAACAAGTTCCATGGTACAAACGTCTGTTCAAAAAGAACAAATAATGAGTAATCTTCGAATCGTTTATATGGGAAATCCCGAATTTGCAGTTCGTCCACTGCAAATTATGTTGGAACATAATTACAATGTTGTTGCAGTTGTTACTGGACAAGATAAACCAGCAGGAAGAGGTAAAAAAATAAACGAATCGGCGGTAAAAGTTTTTGCTAAAGAAAAAAATCTTCCTATAATTCAACCAGAATCTTTAAAGTCAGAAGATTTTTTACAAACTCTGCACAATCTTAATATTGATTTGATTGTTGTTGTAGCTTTTAAAATGTTACCTAAAGTTGTGTGGCAAATTCCAAAAATTGGGACAATCAATATTCATGCTTCACTTTTACCACAATATCGCGGAGCTGCACCAATCAATTGGGCTATTATTAACGGAGAAAAGAAAACTGGTGTAACAAGTTTTATTATAAACGAAGTTATTGATACGGGTAATATTCTTTTGCAAAAAGAAGTTGATATTACTGACTATGAAACTGTTGGAACTCTTCACGATAAATTGCAAGAATCTGGCTCTCAATTGTTAATAGAAACATTGCAATTGTTGGAAACGGGAAAACAACAAGGTATAGAACAAACAACATTGTTCGTAAATGAAACAGATTTAAAACCCGCTCCTAAAATTTTTAAAGAAACGTGTAAGATTAGTTGGGACGAAAAATCTATTAAAATCAATAATTTAATTCGAGGTTTTTCACCATATCCAGGAGCGTGGACGACTATACAAAAAGGAGAAAACACTTTTGTTTTTAAGATTTTTTCGGCAGAAGTACTTTTAGAGCAACATACTATGAAAGTTGGTCAAATAGTTGAAAAAAATAATTCTATTGCAATTTCAACACTTGATGGTTATGTACAACCTATTGAAATTCAACTTGAAGGAAAGAAGAGAATGAATATTTCTGATTTTTTAAGAGGTTTTTCTTTCAATGATGTTTCTATAGTGGAATAGAACAGTTTTTCAACATCAATCAAACAGTTTGATGTTTATATTTATTTTTGACAGAAATAGAGTTGTTGTGTATTTTTGTCGTACTTGAAATTATACAAATGGCAAAGCGAAATTATCAAAACGAAACAATCGTAAAAGTTGATTATGGAGGCAAAATAGCACCTCATTCAGAACAACTTGAAGAAACTGTATTAGGACAAATTATGATTTGTGAAGATGCAATCTCCGATGTGATGAATCTTCTCAAAAAAGACGTGTTTTTTCTTCCCAAAAATCAAGATGTGTTTGATGCAATGGAGGCCGTTGCAAAGTCAAATACACCAATTACCTTGATTTCTGTTATTCAAAAGTTACAAGAACAAGAAAAATTAGATGCTATTGGTGGCGCTTCGTATATTACCGATTTAACAATGCGTGTTGCATCGTCTGCTAATATTGAATATAATGCTAAATTGTTAGTTCAGAAATATATACAACGAGAATTGATACGCGTTTCAGCATTGATAGCAGACAAGGCATTTGATCCAAGTTGTCAAATAAATGAATTGACAGATATGGCAGAACGAGAAGTTTTGACTGTAACTGATCAAAGTTTACAAAAGCGGAGCATTGTATGCGTAAAAGATGCTGCAGAGGAAGTGTTTAAACATATTTTGGAAGCGAAAGGACATAGTAAAGATATTACTGGTGTTCCAAGTGGTTACACGGAATTAGACCGTTTAACTGCTGGTTGGCAACCAGGTAGTATGATAGTTTTAGCAGCTCGTCCTGGTATGGGAAAAACAGCCTTTGTTATTTCAATGATACAAAATATGGTTCGTATGGTTGACGATAATCATCCGAATGGGTTTGCTGTGGGAATGTTTTCTCTTGAAATGAGTTGCGAACAATTGGCAATGCGTTTGTTAGTTGGAGAGTCGGAATTGTCGCAAACAAGGTTGCAAACGGGCAATGTGAACGATACAGAATTAGAACGTCTTGCTGCTGCAAAAGAACGTATTTCTACAGCTCCAATTTATTTTGACGATACACCAGGTTTGAATATTTACGATTTCCGTTCCAAATGTAGAAGAATGAAGGAGCGCTACAATGTTGATTGTATCATAGTTGACTATTTACAGTTAATGTCTGGGGGAAATACATTTAGCCGAGAACAAGAAATTAGTGCAATTTCTCGACAAATTAAATCGGTGGCAATGGAATTGAAGGTTCCTGTTATTGCTCTTTCTCAGTTGAATCGTTCTGTTGAAGGGCGTGATGATAAAATTCCTCGCCTTTCAGACCTTCGTGAATCGGGTGCAATAGAACAAGATGCAGATATGGTTTTGTTTATTCATCGTGAAGCTAAGGCAACACATCGTAATGAGGATAAAGATGGAAATGATATTTCAAAAGATGCAAAATTGATAATTGCCAAAAACCGTCATGGTTCAAGTAAGGATGTAGAACTTATTTTTGAAGGTCAGTACATGAAGTTTTTGGATAAATTGAGTAGTGGGGTTGTTGATAATAGAGAAGAAATGAGCGGTACTCAAGAAGTGATACAATCTTCACTTAATACTGGCGCAGATGAAGTGCCAATGTTTGGCGGTGGCGATGGATTGTATTCTGCTCAATCAGATAACTCTATACCTTTTTAATCTATTGAATTAAGTAATGTTTCGCTATCCAAAAAGAATAATTTTGTTCATGCTTTTTTGTGTTGCTACAATGCAATGCTATTCTTTTGGATTTTTAATTCCAATGGATAATACGCAGAAAAATCATTTGAAAGCGTATGGTATTGCCTATTGGGTTTTACAAAACAATGTAACAATTGATTGGTTGTTGAATTATCGCGGTGGTAGTTTTTTAATAGAATATAACCCAGATATTAAGTCTCAATGCGACATACGAGGGGTTTCGTACGAAATAATTGCAGACTCAAAAGTTTCTTCAATTATGGCAGAAGTATCATCAGATGATGTGAATATGGACGCGATAAAGCTTGAAAAAGCTCCGAAAATGGCAGTCTATTCTCCGAAAGATAAATTGCCATGGGACGATGCGGTAACACTCGCGTTGACTTATGCAGAAATACCATATACTGTTATTTATGATGCGGAAATAGTGAATGGAGAATTGTCAAAATATGATTGGTTACACATGCATCACGAGGATTTTACTGGTCAATATGGAAAGTTCTATGCTAGTTACAAAAATGCACCATGGTATATAGAACAACAGCGGAATGCAGAACTTGAAGCTAAAAAGTTTGGCTTTTCAAAAGTGTCTGATTTAAAGCTATTTGTTGTTAAAACAATTAAATCTTATGTTGAGAATGGCGGATTCTTATTCGCAATGTGTTCTGGCGCAGATTCCTTTGATATTGCTTTATCTGCTGAAAATGTTGATATATGCGAAAGTATGTTTGATGGCGATCCTGCAGATCCGCAAGCACAGTCCAAATTGGACTATGGAAACTGCTTAGCTTTTCAAAATTTTACATTACGTCGAAATCCGTTGGAATATGAATATTCGGATATTGATGTTACAGAAACTCGAAAAGTGAATGAAAATGCGGATTTTTTTACTTTGTTTGAATTTTCAGCCAAATGGGACCCTGTTCCAACTATGTTGTGCCAAAATCATACTAATATCATCAAAGGTTTTATGGGACAAACAACCGCGTTTAACGAAGATTTGCTCAAACCAACTACAATCATTATGGGAGAGTTAAAATCGGCAAAAGAAGCAAAGTATATTCACGGAACATTTGGTAAAGGAACGTGGACATTTTACGGAGGACACGATCCCGAAGATTATCGTCATTATGTAGGTGATGCGCCTACAGAACTGGATAATCATAAAAATTCGGCAGGGTATAGGCTGATATTAAATAATGTGTTGTTCCCAGCAGCAAAAAAGAAGAAACAAAAAACCTAATTAGTGATGAACGATTAGTGGTAAGTGATTAATTCTTAACTCTTAATTCCTAATTTTCAAAACTTGTTGATAACACGTATTAAAAAAGTAATAATTACGTGTTTCACGTAAACGAGTTTTTATTACCTTTGCGATGCTTTTGAAAAAAGGTGTGTTTTTCAAAATGCGAAGTGTAATTTAAAATTTATTTTATGGATACTAAAAAAATTATAGGTTTGTTGGTAACATTGGCTGTTACAATATTCTTGTGGGCTGTACCAACATCATTTTATGGGATTGAGGCTTTGACCGTTGTGCAGCAACGTGTGATTGCAATGTTCGTAATGGCTGCATTGTTATGGATTTTCGAGCCAATTCCTAACTGGACAACTTCTGTCTTGGTTATTGTACTTTCATTATTGACAGTTTCTAACAAAGGTATCGGATTTTTCTGTACGCCAGATGCTGGTACACTTGTTTCGTATAAAGATATTATGTCTTCGTTCGCTGATCCTGTTGTTATGTTGTTCTTGGGCGGTTTCGTCTTGGCAATTATGGCTTCAAAATATGGATTGGACGTAACTTTGGCACGAATCCTTTTGAAACCTTTTGGTACAAATCCACGTATGGTTTTACTCGGTTTTTTAATCGTTATTGCAATATTCTCAATGTTTATGAGTAACACTGCTACTGCTGCTATGATGCTTGCTTTCTTGGCTCCAGTGCTTGCAGTTCTTCCAAGTGACGATAAAGGTAAAATTGGTTTAGCTCTTTCTATTCCTGTTGCTGCTAACTTAGGTGGTATTGGTACTCCAATTGGAACGCCTCCAAATGCAACAGCTGTTAAATTCTTAGCAGAGTCGGGTTGCGAAGTAACATTCGGCGAATGGGCAATTCGTATGATTCCATTTGTGATTATTATGATTTTGGTCGCTTGGGTTTTACTACAATTGTTTTTCCCATTCAAATCAAAAGAAGTTGTACTCGACATCAAGAAAAGTGAACGCAAAACAGATTGGAAAACATACGTTGTTTGGATTACATTTATCGGAACAATCTTGTTGTGGGCAACAGAACAATGGACAAAAATCAACTCGAATGTGGTTGCTCTTATTCCACTTGCAGTGTTGACTTGTTGCGGAATCTTCACAAAAGAGGATATTAAAGAAATTAACTGGACTGTACTTTGGTTGGTAGCTGGAGGTTTTGCTTTGGGTACAGATTTACAAGGAACTGGTTTGGCAAAAGTGCTTATTGAAGCAATTCCATTTGGAGAAATGGGTGTTGTTGCTGTATTCATTATCGCTGGTTTGGTTTGCTACTTCTTGTCAAACTTCATCAGCAACTCTGCAACTGCAGCATTGTTGATTCCTATTCTAATTGTCGTTGCTCAAGCAATGGGCGAGCCATCTGCTGCAAGTCACGATTCGTTTGTGGCTCTTGGTGGAACTCACGCAATGATTTCATTCATCGCTGTTTGTGCATCAATAGCAATGTTGTTCCCAATTTCAACTCCTCCAAATGCAATTGCTGCATCAACAGGTTTGGTTGAAACAAAAGATATGGCTAAAATTGGTATTATTATCGGTGTAATAGCATTCGTTCTTGGTTACTTCTGGTTGACTGCAATTTTCCCATTCGATGTAAAACAAGCTGCTGATGTTGTAACAGCAACTCTATAATGTAAAAAACACAGTAAAGGGGAACTTACAAAGGTTCCCCTTTCTTTTTATAAAAACGATGAAAAAGATTTTATGTTTGACAGCAACTACACTTCTATTTGGAGGTAGTCTTTTTGCACAAGAAGAAAAACCAGTTTCAAAAGCAGAATTGAAATGGTATGGTTTTGTTCGTAATTATTTTACGTTTGATACTCGTGAAAGTAAAGCCGGAACTGATGAATTGTATTATTATCTACCTTTAGATGAATCTATACAGGCTGATGGAACCGATATCAATGAACACCCAACAATGAAATGGAGTGCTATTACTTCTCGTCTTGGTTTAGATGTAAAAGGCTACGAAGTTGGTAAAGTTAAGATTGGTGCAAAAATAGAAGCGGATTTTTATAGTGGTTTAACAGGCGTTACAGGAACGGCACAATTCCGTCTTCGTCAAGCATATACCACTTTGAATTGGAATGACAAAGGAGATAATAAATATGCCTTAAAAGTAGGTCAAGCTTGGCATCCAATGGCGGCCGACATGGTTCACAGCACAAATTTGGAAAGTGGTGTTCCTTTTGGACCTTTTAGCCGTACTCCTCAAATTACATTTGACTACACGCCAGGCAAATTTTCGTTGACGGCATCGGCTCTTTGGCAAATGCAATATACTTCGGGGGGACCAGAAGGTGCTTCGGCAAATTACATTAAATACAGCAACATTCCTGAATTCTATTTAGGGGTTAATTTCAAAGGTGATAATGGATTTCTTGCACGCATCGGGGTTGATATGCTAAACATCAAACCACGATACAAAGGAACCGCAGAACTGCTAAAAGGCTCTGACACAATTTCGTACACAGCATTAGTTGACGACAAATTGACAACAATTTCTCCGTTCGTGTATGTACAATACAAGAAGAACGATTTCGAAATCAAAGCCAAAAGCATCTATGCTGAAGCTGGTGAACACATGAATTTGAATGGTGGTTACGGCGTTTCTGCAAAATACGACGGACTCGATGAAGATGGACATTGGGAATATACTCCTACAAGAGTTTCTTCTTCGTGGGTTAGTTTTATCTATGGTAAGAAATGGCAAGGAATATTCTTTGCTGGCTATGCAAAAAATTTCGGTACAAAAGACGAACTTGTTGTTGACTATACCGATGGCGATGGAAAAACATACGCAAACAAGGCTAATAATTATTTAGCAAAAAATACGTACGAAAATGTTAATTCAATGTGGAGAATTGCTCCAGGAATAGTTCGCAATTGGGGTAAACTTGCTCTTTCTTTTGAATGGCAAATCACTTCGGTTGAATATGGAACATTCTTCAAAAATGACGGTGTTTCTTATGTCAGTGCTAAAAATGGACTAGCAGAAGATAAAACTCACTGGATTACAAACCACCGTTTGCAGATGATGCTGAAATATACGTTTTAATGCAAATAGGCAAGAAAAATACACTTAAAGTCATTCGTAAGGTTGACTTCGGTTTCTATCTTGATGCTGAAGAGTATGATAGTGTATTACTTCCAATGCGTTACGCTCCCGAAAATTTACAAGAAGGTGATGAAATAGATGTTTTTATCTATCTAGACTCAGAAGATAGAATTATTGCAACTACCGAACAACCATTTGCCGAAGTTGGCGATTTCGCATATCTTATTGTAAAAGAGGTGAATAAATTTGGTGCATATCTTGATTGGGGCTTGCCAAAAGATTTGTTTGTTCCATACCGCGAACAAAAAATCCGTATGTCTCAAGGTAAAAAATATTGGGTTTATGTGTATGTTGATACGGATACCGACAGAATTGCTGCAACGGCGAAAATAGAACGATATTTAGACAAATATAATCCGCCATATTCCGAAGGTGACGAAGTGATGGTTAAAATTCACTCAAAAACAGATTTGGGAACAAAAGTTATAGTTGATAATTTGTATTGGGGAATTGTTTATAAAAATGAATCGTTTGGCGATTTGCAAATCGGTTCTGAAAAATTGGCGTATATCAAGAAGGTTCGTGAAGATTTGAAGTTAGATGTCAGTTTTTCAAAGTCTGGATATCAAAATAAAATTTCAGATATTGAGACTGTAATTTTATCTGCTTTGTCCGATAATAACGGTTTCTTGCCACTACACGATAAAAGTTCGGCCGAAGAAATACAAGAAAAACTTTCAATGAGCAAAAAGTCGTTCAAAATGGCAGTTGGTGGTCTATATAAGGCTGGAAAAATTGTAATAGAAAGTAACGGAATCCGTTTACAATGAAAATCGGTTCTATAGAATTTGATACATATCCTGTTTTTGCCGCACCCATGGAGGATGTGAGTGAACCATCTTTTCGCTATATGTGCAAAAAATATGGGGCAGATTTGTTGTATTCTGAATTTGCCGCAAGTGATGCAATCGTGCGTTCTATAAAACAAACGATGCGAAAAATTACAAGTTATGATTATGAACGTCCTTTTGTCGTGCAGATTTTTGGAAAAAATCCAGATGTAATGGCTGAGGCGGCAAAAATCGTAGAGGAAGAATTTAAACCCGATATCATTGATATCAATTTTGGTTGTCCAGTGAAAAAAATAGCAGGAAAAGGTGCTGGTTCTGGACTGTTGAAAAATATACCTCTAATGATTCATATTGCAAAGTCGGTGGTGAATGCTGTTTCAACTCCTGTTACAGCAAAAACTCGTCTGGGTTGGGACGCGGATGATAAACCGATAGTTTCTGTTGCTGAACAACTGCAGGATGTAGGGATACAAGCTCTTACTATACACGGAAGAACTCGTGCTCAAATGTACACGGGCGAAGCTGATTGGTCGTTGATAGGTGAGGTGAAGCGAAATCCAAGAATGACTATCCCTATTATTGGTAATGGTGATATCGACTCTCCACAAAAAGCAAAAGAAGCTTTTGAAAAATATGGTGTTGACGCCATAATGATTGGTCGTGCAAGCATTGGCGCTCCGTGGATTTTTAAGCATGTGAAACATTATCTTGCTACTGGTGAAATACTTCCTGAACCAACGATTCGCGAACAAGTTGAAGTGATAAAAGAGTCAATGATGAAATCTGTAGAATTTATGGGTTTGCCTGGCGGTGTCATTCACATGAGACGACAGTTTGCCAGAACATTTAAGGGCTTGGAAAATTTTCGTGAAACAAGAATAAAACTCTTAAATTTGTCCGATTTGCAAGAAACGCTTAACTTGCTTGACGAAATTTCAGAACGATGGGGAGGTGTGAGTTAAGAGTTAAGAATTAAGAATTAAGAATTAAGAATTAAAAATCCCTGATAACTAATCACTAATCACTAATATGAATCTTTTTTATTCCACAGAAATAGACACGCACACAATTACGTTAGTTGATGACGAGGCAAAACATTGTACAAAGGTTTTGCGAAAGTCAATAGGCGATGAAGTGTTTGTGATTGATGGTAATGGCAATTTATATACTGCTCGGATAGAATCTATCGGAAAACGAGATTGTATCTGTTCGATTATCGATAAAGTTGAAAATTTTGGAAATCACGATTATTATGTACGTATGTGTGTGGCACCGACCAAGAATATCGACAGGTTTGAGTTTTTCGTTGAAAAAGCTGTGGAGATTGGGGTAGATGAAATTATTCCAGTTTGTTCCGAGAATTCTGAACGTAAGGTTGTGAATGTTGAAAGAATTGAACGTATAGTTCTTTCTGCAATGAAACAGTCGTATAAAGCAAAAATGCCGTTGGTTACAGAGATGACACCAATAAAAACAATTATAACGAATTCTTTTTCTGGACTAAAATGTATCGCTCATTGTGAGGAGGAAAAGAAATCGTTGTTGCGTGATGCGATAAAAGATGTACAGGAAATAACGATTTTAATTGGTCCTGAAGGAGATTTTTCACTGTCGGAAATCTCGTCTGCAAAGCAAAATGGTTGGATACCAGTTAGTTTGGGCGAGAGCCGTTTGAGAACGGAAACAGCTGCAATTGCCGCAGTTCATACTGTAAATTTGATGAAACAAATATCGTAACACTAATCACTAAAAAGATGAAACGATTGCCTGCAGAGTGGGAGAAACAAGATTGTATTCAATTAACGTGGCCACATAAGGATACTGATTTTTCTAATGTGTATGATCGTGCTATTGCTTGTTTTGTGAGTATTGCTCGTGAAATTTCAAAACGACAAAAATTACTTATTGTTTGTGAGCGCAAGTGTATTGCAGTCCAAGAATTGGGTGCTGTCCTAAATGATAATATCTCCTTGGTGGAAGTAGGGACGAATGATGTTTGGGCTCGTGATCATGGTGCAATAACTATATTTGAAGATAATCAACCGATTTTGTGTGATTTTACTTTTAATGGTTGGGGAAAAAAATTCCCAGCAGAAAAGGATGATAAAATAACGAAAGAAATATATAAGTCTGGTTTCTTTAAGAAGGCTGGTTATAAAGATTGTTCTAATTTTGTGTTAGAAGGTGGTTCTATTGAAACTGATGGACAAGGTGTGTTGTTAACGACAGAATCCTGTTTGTTGAGTAAATTTCGTAACCCCACAATGTCAAAAAGTGAAATTGAATCGTATTTGAAAAATGAGTTTAATTTAAGGAAAATTTTATGGCTTTCTCATGGGGAATTAGCAGGAGATGACACAGATGGTCATATAGATACGTTAGCGCGTTTTGTTGATAAACAAACAATTGTCTATGTAAATTGTAACGATGCAAACGATGTGCATTATTACAATTTGCAAGAAATGAAACGAGAGTTAGAGGAGTTTAAGTCGATAGGCGGAACTTCATATAATTTGATTCCGTTACCAATGGCAACTCCCATTTTTGATGAAGAAGGAAAACGGATTCCTGCAACGTATGCTAATTTTTTGATTATGAACGATGCAATTTTATTGCCAATTTATAATTGTAGTACAGATTGTGAGGCAATACGTGTAATGCAATCAATTTTTCTTCATAAAGAAATTGTTCCAATTGATTGTTCTGTATTAATTTTGCAACACGGATCATTACATTGTGTTACAATGCAATATCCTCATGGTGTATTATAAATAGGAGAGTATGGAGAAAATATTGAAAGTTGGTTTAGTTCAAGCTTCAATCGGTGAAAATGTTGAAGAGAATAAAATAAAATTAGCTAAAAATATAGAACAATGCGCTCTGCAGGGTGCAGAGTTGGTTGTTTTGCAAGAATTACATAATTCGTTATATTTTTGTCAGGTTGAAGATGTAAATAATTTTGATTTGGCGGAACCAATTCCAGGTCCTTCTACTGATTTGTACTCTTCAATTGCAAAAAGATTGCATATTGTATTAGTGTCATCTTTATTTGAAAAACGTGCAGCTGGAGTGTATCATAATACCGCAGTAATTTTTGATAAAGATGGTAGTATTGCTGGAAAATATCGCAAAATGCACATTCCAGATGATCCTGCGTATTACGAGAAGTTTTATTTCACTCCTGGTGATTTGGGATTTGAACCTGTGCAAACGTCTATTGGAAAATTGGGCGTTTTGGTTTGTTGGGATCAATGGTATCCTGAAGCTGCGAGAATTATGGCCATGAAAGGTGCTGAGCTATTGATTTATCCAACGGCAATTGGTTGGGAATCTTTAGATAGTCAAGCTGAAAAAAGTCGTCAACGCGATGCTTGGATGGTTTCGCAAAGAGCGCATGCGGTAGCTAATGGTGTGCCAGTAATATCTGTAAATCGAGTCGGTTGGGAGTCTGATCCGTCAAGACAAACCAATGGAATACAATTTTGGGGTAGTAGTTTTGTTGCTGGTTCTCAAGGTGAAATTTTATGGCAAGCATCTGATTCACAAGAAGAAAATAAGGTCGTTGATGTTTCTTTATCTCGTTCAGAAGATGTTCGACGAATTTGGCCTTTCTTCCGAGATAGACGTATTGATGCGTACAAAGATATATTAAACCGTTTTTGTTAAAATCACTAATCAGTAAATACTAATGAACTACATTTTATTTGATACAACTATTCGTAACTCATTGAAACCGTTTACATTTACTCGACCAGTTTCTGAAATTCGTTGCGGAATATTAACAATTACAGAAAAATGGAATCGTCGTTTGCAAACAACGTGTTCGTTTAAAACAGAAGATTATTTGCAACAGAAATATAAGTTGGTTAAGAAGGTTGATAATACTTATATAAATAGTTCTGTTTTCCCGACAAAAGATATTGTGGAAATTGTTAAGCAACTACCTTCAAATACTGCATTGTTTGCTGAAAATTTGTGGATTGCGGCACGAGTGGAAACATTGGAAGAGGAAACTGAATTGTTGAATCTGGAAAAAGTGCAATTTGGAGGCGATTGTAAGTCGTTGCAACATATTTGGAATATTTTTCAATTTAATCCAGAAGAAATAAATGAAGATTTTGATTTGGTTACATTGGGAAAAAAATCGCAACCAATAAGTGTAACTAATCGTGTTATTTGTCCAGAAAATGTGTTTATTGAAGAAGGTGCTTCTGTAGAATTCGCTCTCATAAATGCTTCGTTGGGTAAAGTTTATGTTGGAAAAGGTGCCGAAGTGTGGGAAAATGCGGTTATTCGTGCGCCATTCGCAATGAATGAACATGCTGTTGTTAAAATGTCTGCTAAAATATATGAAGGAACAACAATTGGTCCCTATTCAAAGGTTGGTGGTGAGGTCCAAAATTCAGTGATTATTGGTTATTCAAATAAGGGTCATGATGGGTATCTTGGTAATGCTGTTTTAGGAGAGTGGTGTAATTTGGGTGCAGATACGAATAATTCAAATTTAAAAAATGATTATTCGGAAATTAAAATCTGGAATTATGCGACTGGAAAATTTGAAAAATCTGGGTTGCAATTTTGCGGTTTGATGATGGGCGATCATTCTAAGTCAGCTATCAATACTATGTTTAATACAGCAACAGTAGTAGGGGTAAGTGCAAATATTTATGGGGCAGGTTTTCCTCGCAATTTTATTCCTTCTTTTACTCGGGGCGGTTCTCAAGGTTTGGAAGAATATTCGTTTCAACGTGCTTGCGATACAGCAAAACGAGTCTATGCTCGTCGTCATAAAGAGTTCAACGATGTGGAAACTGCAATTTTGGCACATATTTTTGAAGAAACACAAGAAAATAGGCAATTTTAGTCGGTGGCATATCATTTGACAAGAGAGAAATCTCAAAAAAATATGTATATAAACTGACAATTTGACTTATTTATGGCTTCAAACAGAAAGAATATAGACGATCTTATTTTTGAAGGTATGTCGCGTGCTACTGAAATTATTCCAGTTGTTACAAATGGAGATGAGTTGATACCATCAAATCTTGATATACCCGATTATATGCCAGTATTGCCGTTGAAAAATGCAATACTTTTTCCTGGTGTTGTCATGCCAATATCCGTTGCTCGAGAACAATCAATAAAATTGATACGTGAAAATGACAAAAAATCAAAATTGATTGCAACGGCAACTCAGCGAAATCCGCAAACAGAAAAGCCCCAGATAGCAGATTTGTTCTCTGTTGGAACTATTGCTAAAATATTGAAAATATTGGAAATGCCAGATGGCACAACTATGGTTATCTTGCAAGGTCTTGCTCGTGTTTCGTTTATTGACCAAATACAAGATGTGCCATATTTAGTATGTGAAGTTGCAAAACGGACAGAAATCAAGCCTTCTGAAGCAGATGATGAGTTTGACGCTATTATTTCCTCTGTGAAAGAAATGTCTGTTAAGCTTGTGAAGCTTTCTGGACAAGTTCCTAAAGAATCTTTATTTGCATTGAAAAATATCTCAAGTAATTCGTTCTTGGTTAATTTTATGTCATCAAATGTTGACGCAGCTATAGAAAAAAAGATTGAATTGCTCGAAATTGATGACCTAAAGTCACGTGCAGTTTTATTGGTGCAACTATTGTCTCAGCATTTGCAAATTTTGGAAATCAAAAATGATATCCTCAATAAAACGCGTCAAGATATTGATCAACAACAACGTGATTATTTCTTGCATCAGCAAATCAAACAAATTCAAAGTGAATTAGGTGAGGAGTCTATAGATCAAGAAATTGAGGGGTTTAAAAAACGTGCGGAAGAAAAGAAATGGTCTAAAGAAACTGCGGAATATTTTAAGAAAGAATTGCTTAAATTGGAAAGAATGGGTGTACATTCACCAGATCATTCTGTTCAATATTCATATATTCAAACATTACTTGATTTGCCTTGGAATGAATATGATGATGACAATTTCGATTTGAAAAATGCTGAAACAATCTTAAATCAAGATCATTTTGGTTTAGATAAGGTGAAAAAACGCATTTTAGAACATTTGGCTGTTCTCAAGTTGAAAAATGATATGAAGTCACCAATACTTTGTTTGTATGGCCCTCCTGGAGTGGGAAAAACTTCGTTAGGAAAGTCAATCGCAAAGGCAATGAATCGTAAGTATTGTCGTATGTCTCTTGGTGGTTTACACGACGAGTCTGAAATTCGTGGTCATAGAAAAACGTATATTGGAGCTATGCCTGGTCGAATTATTCAAAGTCTTAAAAAAGTGAAAACGGCTAATCCAGTTTTTGTTTTAGACGAAATAGATAAAGTCGGTAAGGATATTCATGGAGATCCAGAATCTGCTTTGCTTGAAGTTCTTGATCCAGAACAAAATAGTACTTTCTATGACAATTATCTTGAATTGGATTTTGACTTGTCAAAAGTGATGTTTATTGCAACTGCCAATAATATTGATACTATTAGTCCAGCATTGCGAGATAGAATGGAGATGATAGATATTTCAGGTTATATCATTGAAGAAAAGATAGAAATAGCGAAACGTCATCTTATCCCAAATCAGTTGCAGGCTAATGGATTGAAGCCAAAAATGTTGAAGTTCCCGACAAAAACAATAGAGTATATTATTACAAAATATACGAGAGAGTCTGGCGTACGTGGATTGGATAAAAAACTTGCGGAAATAATTCGTGGGTATGCTCAAAAAATTGTAATGGACGAAGATTACGACCCAACCATTTCTATTGAAAACGTAGCGCAAATATTGGGTAAACCTATTTTTTATTCAGAATTGTACGAAGGAAATGAATTTTCTGGTGTTGTTACTGGTTTGGCTTGGACAGCGGTTGGTGGTGAGATTTTATACATCGAAACAAGTTATAGTAAAGGAAAAGGTGCTTTAACTCTTACTGGTAATCTTGGTAATGTGATGAAAGAATCTGCAACGATTGCGTTGGAATTTGTTAAGTCTCACGCGAGTGCATTTGGTTTAGAAAATTTTGATTTTGAAAATACGAATGTTCACCTTCATGTTCCCGAAGGCGCAATACCAAAGGATGGACCGTCGGCTGGTATTACAATGGCAACGTCAATTGTAAGTGCTTTGACTCACAAAA
Source organism: Bacteroidales bacterium (assembly GCA_045599365.1). Taxonomy (GTDB): domain Bacteria; phylum Bacteroidota; class Bacteroidia; order Bacteroidales; family UBA1715; genus UBA1715. Next base: position 3,990 of record JAZRVS010000072.1, on the reverse strand, counting down.
AAGTGCGTAAATCAATTGCAATGACGGGTGAAATAACATTGCGAGGAAAGGTCTTGCCTGTTGGTGGTATAAAAGAGAAAATTCTTGCTGCCAAACGAGCAGGAATAAACGAAATCATTCTTTCTTCTCAAAATGAAAAAGATATTGATGAAATCGGTGATAAATATATAAAAGGTCTTTCCTTTAAATATGTGAACGAAGTTTCAGAAGTAATTTCCTATGCTTTGTTAGATGAACTTTCAAATAAGTAGGATTATTTTTCGCTAAAAAACGTATATTTGCCAAAATATTGTGCAAATAGAATATAAAATGAAATTATTAACAAAAATTGGTATAGCAGCGGTTCTTTTCGTAGGAATCGTTGCTTTTGTTATGCCAAATAAAGAGTCTAAATCAATGAAAAATCCTGTTGTAACATTTGAAACAAATTATGGTACAATAAAAGTTAAATTGTACAATGAAACACCGCTTCATCGCGACAATTTTGTGAAACTTGCTGAAGAAGGTTATTATGATAGTGTGTTGTTTCACAGAGTAATAGGTAATTTTATGATTCAAGCTGGAGATCCAAATTCAAAAGGTGCTGCTGCTGGTACAATGTTAGGTACTGGCGGTCCTGGTTATACAATCCCAGCAGAATTTAATACTACGTTAATACACAAAAAAGGTGCTTTAGCTGCAGCTCGTCTTGGTGGCCCTCAAAATCCTAAAAAGGAATCATCTGGTTCGCAGTTCTATATTGTTGTTGGTCAACAAGTTCCAGCAGAACAATTAGATGCAATGGAAGCGAATAAAGTTGAACAAGCCAAAGCTGAATTATTACAAAACCTATTGTATAAACCAGAAAATAAGGCTGTTTTGCAAGAATTGATACAATTGCAACAAGCAAACGATAGAGATAATTTCATGGCAAAGTATAATGCTTTTGCGGATAAAAATAAAGATACACTTGCGTCAATAAAAACAATCACATATACAAAAGAACAAAAAGAAATCTATAGCACAATTGGAGGTACTCCTCATTTGGATATGGATTATACAGTATTTGGTGAAGTTGTTGAAGGTCTTGATGTTGTAGATAAAATTGCGCTTGTCAAAACTGATAGAGCAAATCGTCCTTTAGAAGACGTTATTATTACGAAAGTTACGGTAGAAAAATAGTTAATATGTTACAAGAACTAATAGAAAAAATTCTCGCTGATGTTGAGAATTTTAAGGCTGAAAATAAAGAACAGGTAGAGGAGTTTCGTTTGAAATTTCTTTCAAAAAAGGGAGAGTTAAATAAAATTTTTGATGAATTTCGTACGGTTCCAAATGAACAAAAGAAAGTACTTGGTCAAAAAATTAATCAACTAAAACAAACTGCACAAGCAAAGTTTGAAGCACTACAAAAGAGTACCGAAAATAATGATGATGATGTTTGTGGAAATATAGATTTGTCGCTTCCAGGTAATCCAATAGAGTTGGGTAGTCATCATCCTCTTTCTATAGTTCGTAACGAAATTATTGATATTTTTTCTCGTATTGGTTTTACAGTAGAGGAAGGTCCAGAAGTTGAAGATGACTGGCATGTGTTTTCTTCTTTGAATTTCCCGCCAGAGCATCCTGCTCGCGATATGCAAGATACATTCTTTATTGAAAAAAATCCTGATATTTTACTTCGAACTCACACGTCTTCTGTTCAATCTCGTGTGATGGAACATACTCAACCACCAATTCGTTCAATATTTCCAGGTCGTGTGTTCCGTAATGAAGCTATTTCAGCTCGTGCACATTGCATTTTTCACCAAGTAGAGGGCTTGTATGTTGATACAAATGTATCGTTCGCCGATTTGAAACAAACACTTTTGTATTTTGCAAAAGAAATGTTTGGCAATAATACACAAATTCGACTTAGACCATCATATTTTCCATTTACTGAACCATCTGCCGAAATGGATATTTCTTGCTCTATTTGTGGTGGTAAAGGTTGTCCTGTTTGTAAAGGTACTGGTTGGTTGGAAATTCTTGGTTGTGGAATGGTTGATCCAAATGTTTTGACGAATTGTAATATTGATGCAAGTAAATATACTGGTTTTGCATTCGGTATGGGGGTTGAACGTATCGCAATGTTGAAATATCAAGTCAAAGATATTCGTCTGTTCTTCAAAAATGATACAAGATTTTTGAAACAATTTGAATCAGCAAAATAAAGCACACTATGGAAAAGAAAACAATTATATCTCGTGAGATTGTAGATAAAGTATTGCGGGCGAATGGGATAAAAAATGTTGGTAAAGCGTCTATTCGTCAAATAGTAAAGGTCGTTCGTGATATAGAGGAAGAGACTGGAATAGAGTTTGTTAAGATGGAAATGGGGGTTCCTGGACTCGCTCCTGCGCAAGTGGGCGTTGAAGCTGAAATTGAAGCATTGAAAAATGGTTGTGCTTCTATATATCCTCCTATAGAAGGTATGCCAGAATTGAAGAAGGAAATGTCACGTTTTGTGAAAAATTTTCTCAATATAAATGTTGATTCTGAATGCTGTGTTCCTACTGTTGGTTCTATGCAAGCAAGTTTCGCTGCGTTTTTGACTGCTGGTCGTCGAGATGCAACCAAAACCAAAACATTATTTATAGATCCTGGTTTCCCTGTTCAAAAACAACAACTTAAAATGATGGGGTTGCCTTTTGAAACATTTGATGTCTATAATTATAGAGGCGAAGCTTTACGGGAAAAATTAGAAGCGTATTGTAAAAATGGAGATATTGCAACTATTGTATATTCAAGTCCAAACAATCCATCGTGGATTAGTTTTACAGAACAAGAGTTGCAAATAATCGGAGAAATTTCAAATAAATACGACATCGTAATTATTGAAGATTTGGCATATTTTGCAATGGATTTTCGTAAAGATTATGGTCAACCTGGTGTTGCACCATTCCAACCAACTGTTGCAAATTATACGGATAACTATATATTGTTGATTTCAGCTTCAAAAGCATTTAGTTATGCTGGACAGAGAATTGCTTCTTTGGTGATTTCTAATGCGTTGTATATGAAGAAATTTCCAGATTTATTGCGATTCTACGCCCAAGAAGAGTTAGGTAGAGCTATGATATATGGCGCGGTTTATGCGCTTACGTCTGGTACTGCTTTTTCTGCTCAATATGCGTTTACTGCAATTTTGAAAGCTGTTAATGATGGCTCGTATAATTTCCGTGATGATATTTTGGAATATGGAAATAGAGCACGACAAGCAAAAGAAATTTTTACTCAAAATGGTTTTGAAATAGTGTACGACAAAGATATGGAAAATCCTGTTGGAGATGGTTTCTATTTCACAATTGGCTATCATGGAATGACTGGTGGCGAATTGTTGTCTGAATTGATGTATTATGGAATTAGCGCCATCACACTTGATATAACTGGTAGTGAACGACAAGGATTACGTGCTTGTACGTCTCAGATGTCGCAACATAAGATTGATTTGTTGAAAGATAGGGCAAAACTATTTCGCGAAAACCACTAATTGCTTATTTGGTAAAATTTGAGATTTTCTATGTTCATCAATGATACATTGGTGTAGTAGAATTGTAGTATTGATTTGTAATCAAAACCTTGTCGAGCCATCTCCATTGCTCCTTCTTGCGACATTCCAACGCCATGTCCAAAACCTTTGCCATACAAAACAACAACATCTTCGCGTGAGTCTATGCAGAAAAATGTGGAGCGAAGTTTCCACTCTTTTCGTACTGTTGTAAGTAAAACTAATGAATCGGTACAATCGGTTTCAAGATATTTTTTGCGAGTCGGTTGTTCAAATGATAAGTCTGTGGAGTCGGCAATTGGGTATCCTTTGTCTTTTAAATATAATTCCCATTGCTTTCGCGGAATTGTTTTTATCCATTCATATCCAGGAGAACCAATGCTATATGGGTCAGTTTTACTTCGTAAATAAGGAATTGCTTTGTTCCAAACGTCTTCACTGTTGCACGTTTCTCCACCAGA
>JAZRVS010000071.1:0-2663 GCA_045599365.1 Bacteroidales bacterium | reverse complement strand
TTTCGTTATGGCAGAAGGTGGGGTTGCTCTTCTTATTGAAGAGTTGGAACACGCCAAAAAACGTGGTGCAACAATTTATGCAGAAATCGTCGGTTGCGGATTAAGTTCTGATGCTTACCACTTAACGGCTCCTCATCCTGAAGGATTAGGAACTATTAACGTAATGAAAAACGCATTAGACGATGCCAACATAAAGCCATCCGACATTGATTATATAAATGTTCATGGGACTTCCACTCCTATTGGAGATGTTGTTGAATTAACTTCAATACAAAAACTATTTGGCAACGATGCCTACAAATTGAACATTAGTTCAACTAAATCAATGACAGGTCACATGCTTGGTGCTGCTGGAGCAATGGAAGCTGTTGCATCTATTTTTGCAATACAAAAAAGTATCATACCTCCAACTATTAACTTCAAACAACTTGACGAAAAAATTGATAGCAAACTAAATCTAACTATCAACACTGCTCAACAGCGTGACATCACCTATGTTTTAAGTAATACTTTTGGTTTTGGAGGTCACAATAGTTCGATTGTCTTCAAAAAATATCGTGAGTAATCTTCGTCTCAAACTAAAACTTCTATTTGTTTCCCAAAACGATAGAGAGTTATTTTGTTTTGTGTATAACATGACAGGTTTTTTTCCAAAAAATCTCTCTCTCTATTCTACTTGTTTCATACACAAATCTTCTTCTAAAGCTCAAAAAAATGGACACAACGAAAGATTAGAGTTTTTAGGAGATGCAATACTGGGAAGCATAACAGCAGATTATCTTTTTGATAAATTTCCCAATGTAACCGAAGGTAATCTCACCGAAATGAGAGCAAAATTGGTCAATCGAAAAAAAATGAATGAAATTGGCTTAGACTTACATCTACAAAAACATCTCTCAGCTCGCGTTCCTCACATAAAGCACAACGATGCTATTGGTAATTGTCTAGAAGCCTTTATTGGTGCAATTTATAAGGACCAAGGGTACAAAAAAACAAAGAAATTTATTATTGAAAAAATAATTACAGGACACACTAATTTGAATAGGCTTTCTACCAAAACAACAAATTTCAAAAGCGAATTCATTCAATATTGTCAGAAAAATAGATTAACATTTTCTTTTAATACAGAAAATCTATATTCTTCGCCCCAATCTCCACGGTTTAAATGCGAACTACTGCTTAATGAACAAAAAATCGCAGAAGCAATTGGACACAACAAGAAAGAAGCAGAACAATTGGCATCAAAATTTGCAAACCAAACACTAAAGAAAAGCAGTAAGAATTACGAGTTAAGTATTAGATGTTAAGTATTGAATATCTGACTCCTGAAACCTGAAAACTTACAACTAAATTGCTGCCCAAATGTATATCATTGCATTTTTTTCTAACCACTATTTGTATACTATTTTTTCTTTTTCGTCTTATTTTACAATTCTTCATCTTTAGATACCTTTGCCTCTCAAGTTTTTTGTTACCTTTGTAACAAATATTTTCGATTGTGATAAACATAGGTATTGACTTAGGTTCCACAACTGCAAAAGCGGTGGTGACGAGAGGTGCGGAAATTCTTTTCAATTCGTATAGACGACACAATACAAAAATAAAGGAAAGTATTCTACACATCTTAGATGAAATAAAGCAAAAATTTCCAGAGGATAAGACAGTAAAATTCTGTTTAACTGGTAGTGCAGCTATGGGCATTGCAGAGACTCAAAAACTTCCTTTTATACAAGAAGTTATTGCTGCTTCAGAAGTTATTCAAACAAAATATGAAAATGTACGTACATTAGTTGATATTGGTGGAGAAGATGCAAAAATAATATTTTACGAAGATGGTAAATCACCAGATATTCGTATGAATGGTAGTTGCGCTGGAGGGACAGGTGCTTTTATAGACCAAATAGCAACTCTACTTAATGTTGAAACACAGGAATTAAACGCATTAGCTTCACAATCAACTCAAACATATACAATAGCATCTCGTTGTGGGGTTTTTGCAAAAACAGATGTACAAAACCTTATTGCAAGAAAAGTCCCTACCACAGATATTGCAGCTTCTTGTTTTCACGCGGTAGCATTGCAAGTTATCAATGCGCTTTCTCGAGGTATTGATATTAAGCCAAACATTCTATTTATAGGCGGACCACTCACCTACATTCCAGAATTACAAAAAATAATGCGCAAATTGATTAATTGCACTGAAGAACAAGCATTTGCGCCTCAAAATAGTCAATTATTCCCAGCTTGGGGAAGTGCTATCACTGCAGAAAAAAACGAACAAACATTTAATATAGAAGAATTATACAAGAAGATTTCTCAAACCCAAAATATTGTTACAAAAAATCGACTTGATGCTTTATTCAAAAATGAAGACGATTTCAATGAATGGGACTCTCATCGTTGTATTGTAAAAATACCCGAAAAAAACATAGAACCAAACACAGATTCTATTGATGTCTTTCTCGGAATTGATAGCGGATCAACAACAACAAAGGTTGTTCTTCTTAACAAAGAAGGAAACCTTATTGCTTCTCACTACGACACCAACAAAGGAAATCCTATTCTTGCAGTAAATACAGGATTAGAAGCTTGTTGTAACGATTTACATTGTAAATCTATCAATATTATTCGCTCTGCAGTTACTGGCTATGGAGAAGATTTGA
>JAZRVS010000070.1:0-13121 GCA_045599365.1 Bacteroidales bacterium | reverse complement strand
TTTGGTTCTCAAAGTGTTCGAATGTCAACACACTACCGCAGATAAGTGGTTGCCCAAATTTGTTTCCGAAATCGCTCGCACCGTTCGATGCCTTGATAAGAATATCTTTTGGAGTTTGATATAACCAAGGACGAGGAGCCGTAGCTTTTTCCCAAATACGATCTGGATCGTTCAATCGTGTGTATGAAGTCATATAAACTGCAGTACCAGCAATTGGATAAGCAGCTTTACCACCAGCAATTCTATCGCGAATTTCTCCACCTGTACCAGTTGCAGCACCATTGAATGGTTCTACGGTAGTAGGGAAGTTGTGCGTCTCAGCTTTCAAAGAAATTACCGATTCGTAGTCTTTTATTGTAAAGTAATCAGGTTTGTTTTGCGTTTCAGGAGCAAATTGTTCAATCATAGGACCTTGAATGAACGCACAGTTGTCTTTGTATGCCGAGATTACGCGGTTAGGATTTTGTTCCGTGGTTTGTTTAATCAATTTGAACAATGACACAGGTTTTTCTTTGCCATCGATGATGAAACTACCACCGAAGATTTTGTGACGGCAGTGTTCTGAGTTTACTTGAGAAAATCCAAATACTTCACTATCAGTAAGTTTTCTTCCTAATTTTTTAGAAAGACTTTCGAGATATGCAATTTCGTTTTCGTTCAATGCCAAACCTTCTTGTTTGTTGTATTCGGCAAGATTTTCGATAAATACAATAGGATCTGGTTCGTGATTTACGGTAAAAATGTCTTGGTTTAGACCTTCGTATTTACGTTGTAACATTGGGTCGAACGCACTTTTTTCTGTTTGTGGAAAATATTCCTCAATACGTTTAATACCGCTGATACCCATATTTTGAGTGATTTCAACAGCATTGGTACTCCAAGGCGTAATCATTTCACGGCGTGGACCGATGAATTTTCCTTCAAGAGTTTGAGTGTTAAGGAATTGTGCATTTCCGAACAACCAAGAAAGTTTTTCCGTTGTCTTTGCATCGAATTGAGAATCAGACTGTACAGCAAGGATTTTGTGCTGTTTGTCTTCGAAGAAGTATATCATAATTTTAATTAAATTTTAAAATTTACTTATTTACAGACTGTTTTGAACGTTTGTCAATTTTTACTTTTTTGACTTGACCTTTTTTGTATTTTGCAAAATAGACTAGTTCTCCTTGAGGAGCGTATGCCTTGTAGTTACCGTGACGTTCACCATTTTTATAAGTAGATTCTTCTTTTAATGGACCTTCTTTATAACGAATTGTCCACTTTCCACTTGGACGTTCGTCTTTGAAAGCGATGGCACGTTCGCATACACCCGATTCATTATAATATTGCCATTCTCCAGTCATTTTACCATTGTCATATTGACCGAAAATATTTGGCTTACCATTTAAGAAATACGTCTTTGACGAACCATGAAGTTGACCATTGGCATAATTTTTTTCTGATTGAACATTTCCTTTTTCGTTCCAATACGTTGCAAGACCATGATTAACACCGTTTTTGTATTCAACCTTGTATTTCATTTGTGCAGGATTTTCTTCGTACCATCCAGTCCATGTTCCAGTCATTAAACCTTTGTCAAAATAGCCGATAGTCATTGTTTTTCCATTTTCGAACCATTGAGTGAATTCGCCTTGTTCAAGATTGTTTTCAAAATTACCTTCGTGTTCTTTTTGACCATTCTCGTAATAGAAAGTCCATGTTCCAGTTTTTAAGTCATCTTGATAATCACCTTCTTTCCAAACAGAGCCATCAGCATAATACCAGAACCAATGACCAGTCTTTTTGCCTTGAGAGAATTTACCAGTGTTTCCAACCTTTTGATTGTCATGACGATAATAAATCCACGTACCATCTTGTAAGTCATTTACAAACGAACCTTCCATATCAATTTTTCCGTCTGGTAACCACCATTTTGCTGTACCATTTTTCTTATTGTTTTTGTATTCAATAGCAGAAAGTTGTTGGTTCCCGTCTTCAGTCCAAACTTCTTGCAAACCTTCTAAAGATCCTTCTTCATAGTGATTTTTACGAATGATTTTTCCTTCTTTATTCCATGTTGTCCAATCTCCGTGTTTCTTGTCATTGCGGTAGAATCCTTTTTGACAAGGTTTTCCGTCTTCAAAGTAGCTTTCGTAGATTTGGCTTGTCATATTTATTTTTTCACGTATTTGTCCATTTTTGTAGTATTCAATCCAGTTGCCAACTTTTTCGCCTTGACGATAGCAACCTTGTGATTTTAGTTTACCATCTTCAAATTTTTCAATCCATTCGCCTTCTCGATATCCATTTTTAATAGGACCTTGTATCTTTATAGAGCCATTTCCCCAAGTTTCTTGATATTCTCCGTTTCCGTTCGAAACGGTACAGCCACCACGTAAATAGCAATTGTTCCAGATAAGCATTGTGTCGTTCTTGTAGATAAATTCTTTTTTAACTCTGCCATCTGGATAAAAATATTTCCACGAAGAATCTTGTTTGTTATGTTTATAGTAACCTTCAACTAATTTTTTGCCTTCATCGCTCCATTCTGTGTAAATACCCGAAAGCTCGTTTAATTTGTATGTTGCCTCCTGAATTTTCACACCATTTTTGTATATGATATTTTTTCCGTGTAAACGTCCACGTAAGAAGTTTGATTCCTGAATTTTGTTTCCGAGAGAATCGTAATATGTCCATAAACCTTGTTCGGTACCGTCTATCCACGCACCTTGACATTTGATTTTTCCATTTTTCCAGTAATATACCGAATCTTGAGCAAAAATTTGCGTTCCTAAAAAGAGAATTGCTGTCGCAAAAAATAGTATTTTTTTCATAATAAGACTATTGTAAGTTATTGATAGTTAAAACTCTATGTCTTGATTTACACTGCACCAAAAACTGCAACAAAGTAGTGAATATAATTGTATTAGAGAAAAGATATTGTAGGAAGTTCTTAACAGAATAACAACAGATATAAGTTAAGAATTAAGAGATAAGAGTTAAGAATTAAGAGATAAGAGATAAAAATTAAGATGTAATTACTAATCGCTAATCATCAATCATCAATCATCAATCATCAATCATCAATCATCAATCATCAATCACTAATCGTTAATCACTAAACACTAACTACAAATAATGTTTCTGAATAAGATTAAGAATCCACTTTTGCTTTGCAAAAAAAGCAAATACATCAAGGAGCCAAGAGTGGTTTGTAAACATTTTTTGAATACGAAATCGTAGTTTCATTTCTTTGCCGACACGTTTTTTCAATAATGTTACATATTCTTTTGTCGCATTTGCAGAATAATTAGCGTTTTGTATGCATTTTTCTGCAATTTGCGCTGCGTATATTCCACTTACCATTGATGTTCCAATGCCACCACCTGATATTGGGTCTATCAAATTTGCAGCATCACCACAAATAAAGAAATTATTTCCACAAATGTTGTATTTTGTACTATTGTAAGGTATTAAACCTCCTGTAATTTCTGATTGTCGTTGGGATAGAGAAAATCTTTCTCGTACGTTTGGTGTATTTGAAATCCAATCTTCTAATATAGATTTGTAATCTTTGTTCTCTGGTGTGTTTTGTGATAAATGGCAACCAAAACCAACATTTGCTAATCCATCTTGCAATGGAAAAATCCAAAAATAACCAGGGAAATATTCTTTTTTATAATATAGTTCAATGGAATTTGTTAACCCTTGCACATTGGAGTAGTAAGCACGAACGGCGACGCCCATGTTATCTTTTTTATATTTTACACCATTTACTTGTTGAACAAGATTGGAATTTGCGCCATTGCATACAATAATTATATGTGCAGAAAACTGTTTGCCATCTTGAGCAGACAAAAGCATCGCTTCGTTACCTTTGCTTATGGAGTGTATGGGAGTTTTTTGATGTATTTCAATATTTTTACAATCTCGTTTTACTAAAGAAAACAAAAAGTTGTCAAAATTTAATCGTTTACAAGTATAGCCAAAATCTTTGAAATTAATTTGGTAGGGGCGATTCTTGTAAAATAATGTTGTACTTGTGATTTCAACGAATGGTAAGGTTTCTTTGAATTCTTTATAATAATCCTGCGATAATGATTTTAACGCATTGATACTTCTATCACAAAGGCCGTCTCCACAAGTCTTTGATCGAGGAAATTCATCTTTTTCAAACAGGGCAACAGTGCAATTTGCATTTCGCAAGGCTAAAGCAGCACAGCATCCAGCAGGACCAGCACCTATTATTGCTATGTCGTATGTCTTGTTCGCAACCATCAATGCAAAGATAAAATAAATGTAAGAATTAAGAAGGAAATAATATACAAGTTGGTAGCACAATCATTTGTAATCAGGTAGCAGTGGTTAGTTTTTAGTTTGATTTCCATAATGGTAAGTTGATTATACAAAGAGATACGTCTGACAACTAAATTACTGCCAAATATCATTATCATTAAGAATTATAACGTAATGGTTGCTCATAGTCTTTATAAATCACAATATTCCGATTCAACTAAAGCAATCACTTAAAGTGTTTTTGAAAAATAAAATGCCTTTTGCGGTACAATCTATCAGTATTTTATATATTTTTATGAAAATCTTTTAAAATCTAAAAGTTATGGCTGAAAAGAAACCGAAAATTTTTGTGTTGGATACCAATGTGATACTACATAATAATAGAGCGATATATGCATTTCAAGAAAATGATATAGTTATTCCAATTACCGTATTGGAGGAACTTGACAAATTCAAGAAAGGAGAGTCGGATTTAAGTTGGAATTCTCGTCAATTTGCACGAGAATTAGATTCATTGATGGGTGATACTATACCGACTGATGGTATTTCATTGGGAAAGCATTTTGGTAAATTATTTGTAAGAAATCACACACCATATCCAGAAATTGTAAAAAATTCTTTTGCAGAACAGATTCCAGATCATAGAATTTTGGCAACAGCGTTGATTGTGAAAAATGAAAATCCAGATCGACAAGTAATAATGGTAACCAAAGATATTAATATGCGAATGAAAGCTAAGTCTATTGGTTTGGTTGCACAAGATTTTGAAAGTGATAAAATCCGTGATTTGGGTAGAATAGAAGAGGGCGTTCGGATCTATGATAATATTGATATTACGTACATTAATAAGTTGTATGCAAAAAATACGAGTAACAATACGATTACGCCAGAAGAGATTGGTTTGAAACGAATGAATACGCATGAATATTTTGTTTTGACAAATGGCAAAACTAGTGTTATGGCGTATAACAATCCGTTGACAAATCAAATATCGCAGGTAAAGAAATATCATGTTAGTGGTATTGAGCCTCGAAATTCAGAACAGGCTTTTGCTTTACATGCGTTGATGAATGATGACATAAAATTAATTGCGCTAACTGGGACTGCGGGAACAGGAAAGACTTTGCTTGCTTTGGCAGCAGCACTAGAACAACAAGAGAGATTTGATCAAATTTTGTTGGCACGACCAATTGTTGCATTGGGGAATAAGGATTTGGGATATTTGCCAGGAGGAGAGAAAGAAAAAGTCAAACCATATATGTTGCCATTGTTTGATAACTTGCAAGTTATTAAGCAAAATTTGAGAAATAATGGTGCCAAAATCAATATGATTGATGAAATGTTGAAAGATGGTTCTTTGGAAATTTCTCCATTGGCCTATATTCGTGGACGATCGCTCTCTCACGTATTTTTTATCGTAGATGAAGCTCAAAATTTGACACCGCACGAAGTGAAAACAATTATTACCAGAGCAGGCGAAGGAACAAAAATTGTATTTACAGGTGATATTCAGCAAATAGATTCTCCTTATTTGGATACGTACTCCAATGGGTTGTCTCATTTGAGTACGAAAATGAAAGGACAGCAGTTATTTGCCCACATGAATTTAGTTAAAGGCGAACGTAGTGAATTGGCAGAATTAGCAAGCAAATTGCTATAACTTTTATAAAAAATGTGATTTTGTAAAAAAACAACATTTATTGTAAAAAAATACCTTAAAATGTTTGTGGAACTAAAAAATAATGTATCTTTGTCTATCATTGAAAATTTAGATAAGAAAAAATAAATTAATAAAAATATTATTTACTTAAATTTAATTATTATGAACAAACAAGAACTAGTAGCAGCTATGGCTGCAGAGTCAGGAATGACAAAAGTTGATTCAGAAAAAGCAGTAAATGCATTCGTAAAAGCAGTATCTGCATCTTTGAAAAAAGGTGATAGTGTACAATTGATTGGCTTCGGTACATTCTCTGTTGCAAAAAGAAATGCAAGAAAAGGTATCAATCCTCAAACTAAGAAAGAAATTAAAATTGCTGCTAAGAAAGTTGCTAAATTCAAACCAGGTAAAGCATTGGCTGACGTAGTTAAATAATTTTGAATCAAAAATTATTGAAAAAAAGGGACTCTTAGGAGTCCTTTTTTTTTAAGTTCAAAAAAATGCGCATTTTTGCAGTTGTGTTTACATATACTTAAATAACATGGAAAATAACTTTGAAAAATATGGTCTTGATCTTCATTGTACAATGATTCTTGAGGAATATAATGAATCAAAGAATGTTTTTGAAAAAATGAAGTCTATAGTGTTAGATGCTCTAAACAAAAGTATTACAGAAAATGGAATTTATGTGAATGCAATAGAAGCGCGAGTAAAAACAGAAAAAAGTCTTGCTGGAAAACTTGAACTAAAAGGTTCAAAATATGCTACTTTATCTGAAATAACTGATATTCTTGGTACTCGAGTTATTACGTTTTATACAGAAGAAGTTGACAAAATAGCTGCATTTGTTGATAGACTTTTTGATATAGATTGGGCAAATAGTGTTGATAAACGAAAACAAAATGATTTGTCAAGTTTTGGATATCAGTCACTTCATTATATATGTAGAATTCCAAAGTCATTGTTCTATGATCCTAAAATGCCAATGGTGAATGTGTATCGTTTTGAAATACAAATGCGAACAGCATTGCAACATGTTTGGGCTACTATAGAACACGATCTTGGGTATAAAACGGGAATTGCCGTGCCACAAGAATACTTGCGAAATATACATAGATTGGCTGGATTACTTGAGTTAGCTGATGAACAATTCAGTATAACTCGTACAAATATAGTTAATTACAGACGGAAAGTCGAAAATTTTGTGAGAGATGGAAACTTTGAAGAAGCTCCACTCGACGAAGATACATTCCGTCGATATTTAACAATGAAACCTTTTGATCAATTGTCTCAAAAGATTGCTTCTATTAATCAAGCAGAAATTCATGCTGCGTCTTCAATGCCGTATTTGGCTGTTTTGCAGGGACTTGGTTTTAAAACTTTGGCAGATGTAGAAAATATGAAGAAAAAACATTTTGATGCTGCCTATCAATTGGCTGTATTTCAATTGGCAAATACAGATTTGGATATTATTGCCTCAACTGTAGCAATACAAAATCTTTTGCAAGTTTATATTCTTGTGAATGGGTATGGAGAACATGGTCTAGTGTCAATGTTTGAAAGTCTCAATGGTGTAAATGAATATAATCAAGAACGTGCACATCGAGTGTATGAGGCTGTAAAAAGATTACCATTTATGCAAGAGGTATAATTGAAAAATTGTGGTTTTCAAGTAAGAAAATTCTAGTGTAATAAACATTATTTCTTATTATCATTTATTTTTGCAAAAAAATTTTCTATGTCACAATTTGTTTTTGTTCCCAAAAGTTATTCGTCGTTATTAGACGCACAGCAAACAGAACACGCGATAAAGTTGATTAAAGATACTTTTGAGCATAATTTGTCTGTTGGTTTGTGTTTGCGTCGTGTTACAGCTCCTTTATTTGTTTTGAAGGGTACTGGTATAAATGATGACTTGAATGGAACTGAACGTAAAGTTACATTTCCAGTAAAAGCCCTATGCGATCAACAAGCAGAGGTCGTTAATTCGTTGGCTAAATGGAAACGAATTGCTTTGGCAAAGTACGATATGAAGCCGGGCTATGGTATATTGACAGATATGAATGCAATTCGTCCTGATGAAGATTTGGACAATATTCATTCTTTATATGTTGACCAATGGGATTGGGAACGGACAATTTCTGCAGAAGATAGAAATGTATCTTTCTTGCGTTTGATGGTTAAACGTATTTATGATGTATTGAAGCATACTGAATACGTTGTTTCTGAAGATTATCCTCAAATAAAACCTATTTTGCCAGAAAAAATAACATTTGTAACATCAGAGGAATTATTACAAAAATATCCAAATCTTACGGCTAAACAGCGCGAATATGAAATAACAAAAGAATGTGGCGCTGTATTCTTAATGGGTATTGGTGATGAATTATCAAATGGTGAAAAACACGATGGTCGCGCTCCAGACTATGATGATTGGAGTTTAAATGGTGATATTTTATTGTGGAATCCCGTTTTGGAAAATTCTTTTGAAATTTCGTCTATGGGTATTCGTGTGGATGCAAAGGCTATGGAATATCAGTTAGCAAAAGCACATGCCGAAGATCGAAAAAATCTCTTGTTCCATTCAAAATTGTTAAAGGGTGAATTACCTTTGTCTATTGGTGGTGGAATAGGTCAGAGCCGTTTGTGTATGTTTTTCTTGCGTAAAGCTCATATAGGAGAAGTACAAAGTTCTCTTTGGGGTGATGAAATTGTTGAAGAATGCAAGAAAAATAATATCTATTTGATTTAAATTTAGGAAATAACATACAAGTTGGAAGAACGATTATTTGTAATCAGGTATCAGTAGGCAGTTTTCAGTTTGATTTCCATAATGGGAAGTTGATTACACAAAGAGATTCGTCTAACAACTAATAATTGGTAACTGGCAACTAAATTACTGCCTAAATGTATATCATTACCTATTATTATCTAAATTTAATTGACGAAAGAGTAATAAAAAACGCGGTACTTGTTGAGTATCGCGTTTTTTGTAATTGTAAAAAACTCTTTTTATTTCTGTTTCAAATTATCTGGTAAAAATTGGAAGAATGTATCACCACGGAATCCCATACGAAGAGCTTCAAGAGCAATGACTTCGTTAGTCGCGATATTTCCAAGATTTACGTTTGCTCCTAACATTTTAATAAACATTGCTTGTTGTGGTTTGTGAGGAGCTTCCCACATTATGTTGTTGATGTCAACATTTGCAATGATTGTGTCTATCAATTCTCGATTGGCAGAGCCGTCTGCATTGTAAATACCAATAGTTCCGCTTTCTCGAGCTTCTGTAATAACTTTTTGTGAGCCTGCTTCTAATTCTGCTTTAATCATAGAAATCCATTGTGGTGTTGGTATTTCAACACTTGCATCTTTGGAACCGACTTCAGAAATTACATTGAAATTCTTCTTTAATTCTTTGATATAGTTCAATTTTTCTTCGGTTTTCATATACATTGAACCATCGCTCACTTCGGCTGTATCAATGCCAAATTGATTCAAGAATTTTTGATATTCGTTGAATTGTCCTCTAATGATGAATAATTCAAACAATGTACCACCGAAATATGGCGTTATACCATTGTCTTTGTAGATTTTTATCTTTTTTTCAAGATTTTTTGTTACCAAACTTGTTCCAAATCCAAGTTTTACGTAGTCAATAAAATCACCTGCGTCTTGAGCCATTCCTTCTGCTTCAATACATGTCAAACCTTTGTCTATAACCATTGTTTGACCTACTTTGCGAGGTTTTGTTTCCCTATTGGGAGTAAATGATAATGGAAAATTCATTGTATTTTAATTTTTAGTATTTGTTATCTATTTTGTTGATGTTCTTTGCGTAGCAAATCGTTAACTTCTTTTACAGGATTGAAAGTGATAGATGGAACTTCTACGAAAATTGTGTTCCATTTTGACATTGCTCCATTCCAAAGTCCAGGTAATTCTAATGCTTTCAGTTCTTTACCATCTTTGCTTTTTGAGGTAATTATTCCAGCTTCATCGTCAACGAATTCCGTTAGATTGAATTTTTCTCCTTGTGAATCTTTTATACCACAAATTAAATCAACTGGATTAAAATGTGTAGAAGAATTGAAAATTGCTTCTTGTCCATCTGCTTTTGTGTTAATTTGAGCTTTTTCAATTATTTGCAATGTTTTTGCACCATTTTGCTCTAATGTGAAAAATGGACCACCTCCAGGTTCTCCTTCGTTTTTCACCATACCACATACTCGTATTGGACGATGAAGAATTTCGCAAAGATATTGGTTGCATTTTTTCTTATCCCAATTAGAAAAATCATTGGGTAGAATGAAACAAAAATCTTTTTCTAAAAGATTGATAATT
Organism: Bacteroidales bacterium; assembly: GCA_045599365.1. Taxonomy (GTDB): domain Bacteria; phylum Bacteroidota; class Bacteroidia; order Bacteroidales; family UBA1715; genus UBA1715. The sequence continues at coordinate 2,842 of JAZRVS010000070.1, read as the reverse complement.
TCTTGTTTTAAGTTGTCGGTGAAGCATTTACAATTGTTAAGTTTTTCAAATAAGTTAAAAAGCTTTTCTTGAAAATGCAGTAAAATACCTGCAAGTGCTTTTTTGTACAATATGGTTGTTTCTTTGTAGTCATCAGGAACGATATTGTCGATATTTTTTATGAAAATGATATCATAATCAAGTTCATTTAAGTTCTCAATCAATGCACCGTGTCCAGCTGGGCGGAATAGAAGAGAACCATCAGCATTCTTGAACGGAGTATTATCGGTGTTTACCGCAATAGTGTCGGTTGTTGGTTTTTGAATACTATAATCAATGTGAAATATAACATTGAATTTTGATTGATATGTTTGGCAAACCTCGTCAACCTTTTGTTTGAAATTGCCGATGAATTCGGGAGAAACTGTAAAATGAAGATTTACGTTGTTCTTACTATCTTGAGCGTATAAAGCACCTTCGACTAAATGTTCTTCTAAAGGTGTTCTATTTTCGTTTGAATATTTATGGAATAGTAATAATCCTTTGGGTAAGTTGCCGTAATTTAATCCTTTGTCAGTAAGCAAATATTCGAAAATTGGTTTGTAATTTTTTGTTTTAATCAATTCATGAATGTTGAAATTGTTTTTTTTGAGAACTGATTGTAAATCATCATAAAAGGCGAATTTCTCAATTTCGTCAATGAAATTTTTTGCAGAGTGAAGACCTGTTTTTGAAAATAATTTTTGGTAAGAAGCTTCGCTACCATCATATTCGTTTAACAAACCGAACAACATTTTGAACATTCGAGAAGCGGCACCAGAAGCAGGAATGAATTTTATGATTTTTTTATTTTTCTTTTGCGTATCATAATATTTTGCAAAATCAACAATTTCTTTGTCTGAGAAGTGTTTTATTCCATTTTCGAGCGTGGCAGGTGCGACAATGTTCATAGGATTGAACCCAGTTTCAAATCGTTTTAATTGTTTTTCAACTTGAGATAGTTGAACACCTTTTTGGGCAATTTCTTGAAGATTTTGTTCTGAAAACATATTCGTAAAAATTTGTTCCCCGAAAATACTAATTTTTTTACAATAATGGGTGTATCAACCATAATTTTGTTATGCTTTCACGGAAATCGTTAGAATTCATTAAATTTGCAAAAAAAAGATATGGATATACTAATACGTATTAGTAAATTTCTCTCGACTTATACCTCTACGTTTGTTATCGCAATAGCAGCGGTAACATTTTTCTTACCTGATTTATTTATATGGGTTCGAGGTGATATTCAAGCATGTATTTTAGGAATAATTATGTTGTCGATGGGAATAACGTTGACTGTAGATGATTTTAAAATATTGGTAGCAAGACCAATAGATATTTTAATTGGTGCTGTTGCTCAATACACGTTAATGCCTTTGATTGCATTCTCGTTAACTCGAATTTTTTCTCTTGATCCAGCAATTGGTGTTGGTTTAATTTTGGTTGGTTGTTGTCCAGGTGGTGTATCGTCAAATATTATGTCATTTTTGTGTAAAGGTGATGTAGCCTTTTCCGTTGGAATGACAACTGTTACTACCTTGTTGTCGCCAGTTGTAACACCGTTATTGGTTTTGTCGCTTGCAGGAGAGTCAATCAATGTTGATGGATGGGGAATGTTTAAATCTATTTTATTTGTTACTTTGATGCCAGTTATTGTCGGATTTTTGATGAACTATTTTTTCGGTAAGAAGAATGGTTTTGAAAATGTGAGAAAAGTAATGCCAGGTATTTCCGTTATTGGTTTGGCGTGTATTGTTGGTGGTGTGATTTCGTCAAATGGGACCGCGTTTTTTAAATCAGGCGTTGTTATTTTTGTTGCAATATTTTTTCATAATGGTTTGGGGTATTTGTTTGGATATTTGGTTGGGAAGTGCCTAAAAATGGGTAAAGCAAAGAATAGAACTATTGCAATTGAAGTCGGAATGCAGAATGCGGGTTTGGCGACAAATTTGGCATCGAAGCATTTCTCTGCATATCCAGAAGCGGCAGTTGTTTCTGCTGTATCGTGTGTTTGGCATTCAATTTCGGGAACAATTTTGGCAAATTTGTTCGTGTTGTTTGACAAATCAAGTGATAATGAAAAATAAATTAATGGTGTTATATTGATAAACGTGATATAATATGAAACGTACAATAGTTATAACAGGTGGGGCAGGATTTATTGGATCTCACGTTGTTCGTCTTTTTGTGAATAAGTATCCAGAATATACTATAATCAATTTAGATAAGTTGACGTATGCTGGTAATTTGGCGAATTTGAAAGATATTGAGAATAAGCCGAATTATAAATTCATAAAAATGGATATATGTGATTTTGATGCCTTTTATCAATTGATGCAAGAAGAACACGTTGATGGCATTATTCATCTTGCCGCAGAAAGTCATGTTGATAGGAGTATAAAAGATCCATTTACGTTTGCCAAAACGAATGTAATGGGTACACTTTCGTTATTGCAAGCAGCTAAGTTGTATTGGGAATCGTTGCCAGAAAAATACGAAGGGAAGCGATTTTATCATATCTCTACTGACGAAGTGTATGGAGCATTGCAAATGTCTCATCCTGAAGGTGTTGTTCCACCATTTTCAACGACAGCATCTTCGTCTGAACATCATTTAGCGTATGGAGAAGATTTCTTTTACGAAACGACAAAATATACGCCTCATTCTCCGTATTCCGCAAGTAAAGCGGGTTCTGACCATTTTGTGCGTGCCTACCATGATACGTATGGAATGCCAACTATTGTAACCAATTGTTCCAATAATTATGGTCCATACCAATTTCCAGAGAAATTGATACCATTGTTTATCAATAATATTCGTA
>JAZRVS010000069.1:0-13898 GCA_045599365.1 Bacteroidales bacterium | reverse complement strand
CCTATTTCCCTATCGGCACTGACAAAAGGAGGCAAGCCACATGGAGAAATGGATCCAGGACAAGCAAAAGGATTGGACGCAGGTATTTGTGCACAACGAATAATAAAAGGTGTAGCAAAAAAGAAACACGAAATTTTAGTAGGCAAAGGAGAACTTATAATGGTTCATATCTACCGAAAGTTCCCTCGCCTATTTCATTTATTAGCAACAAAAATTAATCCGACATAAAATTATAACTATGGGAAATAACTATTATATCCGAGGAATGGAACAATTAGGCATTGGAGTTACAGATGTACATGCCGCATGGAAATGGTATCGTGAAAACTTCGGTGCAGATATTAAAATTTTGGACGATGACTCTGAAGCTAAGTATATGCTTAAATACACAGGAGGTGTTCCACATCGTCGTCATGCAATTCTTGCAGTAAGCCTACAAGGTGGTGGCGGTTTTGAAATTTGGCAATACAAATCTCACGAATCGACTAAACCTTTATTCGACATTCAATTAGGTGACTGTGGTATTTACGCTGGTAAAATTAAAGCGTGCAATGTTGAAAAAGCACACGATTTCTTCAAAGTAAAAACCGACGGAACGAAAACATCTGAACTATGTACAGATCCGAAAGGAGATACATATTTTTGGTTACAAGATCCATTTGGAAACTATTTCCAAGTAATTCACGACACATATCAATTCAAAAACGAAGGAAAAATCACAGGTCTTTCCGCAGGTGCTGTTATTGGTGTACCAAACATTGATGCTGCAATGACATTGTACAAAGACATTCTTGGATACGACATTGAAGTTTACAAAACTGATGCTGCCGTTTATCAAGATTTTGCTTTTGTACCAGGTGGAAATTCTACATTTAAAAGAATTTTGCTACGTCATTCCGAAAAACGCGAAGGTGGCTTCGGTAAAGTATTTGGACCAAGCGAAATTGAATTAGTAGAAGTTTGCGACAGAACTCCAAGAAATATGTTCGAAGGCAGATTCTGGGGAGATAGAGGTTTTATCCACCTTTGTTTTGATGTACAAGGCGTAGATGTTTTGCGTGAATATTGCAAAGAAAAAGGTCATCCTTTTACTGTTGATACATTAGAAGTATTGAACGGTGGTGATTTTGACATGGGCGATACTTCGGGAATGTTCGCTTATATTGAAGACCAAGGAGGAACATTGATAGAATTCACGGAAGCATATAAAATTCCACTAACAAAATGGTTTGCCCTAAAACTTAAAGGTCGTGACCCTAAAAAACCGCTTCCAAACCTATTATTGAAAGCTCTTAAACTAAAAAAATATAAAGAATAAAAGTTTAAGTAGTAAAAAATTATTATACTTGCATTACAATTACAAACAATTTAAATTATACTATTATGGCTCACAAAATTTCAGAAGATTGTATCGCATGTGGTGCTTGCCAAGGCGAATGTCCAGTAGGCGCTATTGAAGAAGGAGATATTTTCAAAGTAAACGCAGATACTTGCACTGACTGCGGTTCTTGCGAAGATGTATGTCCTACAGGTGCTATTAAAGGCGAATAATTTTCGTTTTTTAGAAGAATAAAAAAGGTCGGCAATTTGTCGACCTTTTTTTATTTATTCAAAGGGATTTTCTTTATCAAAATCAGGTTGATAATAATCATTACTCTCAAGCAATTGTGTCCAACCATTTTCAAAACCTAAATCGTCCAATTTTTGTAACACACGATTGTATTCATCATCGGTAAGAATTCTATTTATAGAATTATCATACAATGCTTTATAAACTGGGAAATATTGAGACATCAAAGAAACAAACACATTATTACCACAAATTTCAGCAATTGTTTTTAATATTCGCAAACTATTTGCAGTGTGGTTAGGCAATACCAAATGACGAATTATCAATGCAGGATTTTCCTCTGATATGACATCTTTTTTTTGTCTATACATTTCTGCTATTGCACATTTTGTTGATTCAAAATAATGTGAAATTCCCGATAAATTTTGAGCCAATGTATCATCAGCATATTTAAAATCTGACAAATATATATCTATTACATTTTCAAACAATTGCAATACGCTTGCATTTTCATATCCATTAGTATTATATATAATTTTGGGTTGAAAACCACGTTGTTTTACCAACGCTATAATTTTCAACATTTGAGGAATATGACTTGTGGGAGAAACAAAACCAAGAAAATGAACATCTTGCTTTAAAATTTCAATTATTTGATTAACAGCCACTTCGTAATCTATTATCTCATTTGATATTGAAGATTGAGGTTGACTAATTTGATAATTCTGACAATACACACATCGCAAATTGCAACGAGAAAAGAAAACATTACAAACACCATTTTCGCTTCCTGGAATTGGTTCTTCTCCTTTATGCAAACTAATATTTGCGATATGTAAACCCGCATCAAGTTTACAAAAACCTAATTGTCCTCTTTCCCGGTTTACATAACAATTGTGAGGGCAAAGATGACAATTAGAAAGCATTGAATTAATTATTTCGCTATTTATAGAATTCATATTCTTTATCAAACACATTATGACAAAGATCTTCTAACACAATACGTAATGTATGTTTTTGTCCAAATGCCATTTGTGCCCTATCAAAATATAAAAACACAGCGCCACTTTTTGCATCATAATACAATATCTGCCATTTCCCATCTATATATGCGTTATATTTGGCAACGCCAGAATAATTGTCGCTCATTTTAAACAAAATATATTGATAGTTTGCCATATTGTTTAACTTTTCTTGGCTAATCTTAATTGTTGGTGCAACCGTATCAACAACAACAGCAAACTTACCACCAGCTTTCACAAACGCGTGAGCGCAACCATTATCGTCAAACTTCGTCATTATTGGCGTTCGTTTTTTTACATTTTCTATAATAGCCTTACCTGTCAAACTATCTGGCAACGTGTATGGTATTACAATTTCAGCAGATTTTTTAAAAATCACCTGATTTGTCGTTATTTGGTATTGTTTTGAATGATAACGTCCCTTTGAATTCAATGTATCAACATTCAAATTGAATGAGAAATCATTAAAAAACGTCTTTGGTTTTGCACGAAATTCAAATCCATCTTGAGCAAACAAAAAAGAATCAACACAGCTATGCAATTTTTCTTGTTTCATTGTTTTCTTATCTAAAGAATCTACCAAACCTTGCTTTAAATTAAGAACTACTGACGCTTTATTTCCGTGATAATCAGAAACTTTTATCACACATTGCGCTGTTTCTGATTCTGTAGTACGATAGATTCCTTGATTTTTCAATTCGGAATAAATTTGCAATTCATTGTTTGGTTCAACCCACATACGTTCATAGTTACGATTTGTTGCCAATCGCTCTTCATAATCAATCAAACTATTGATATCTGAAGACGTAGAAAAATCAATTTCGTCAATTTTTCGAGAATATAAAACTTCTCCATTACATTTCAGTTCTGTTGTATAAAATCCATAAATATTGGCTTGACCTGGCATATAATCGTAACCCAAAACAGAAAAGCCTATATTTCCATAGACTGTTATTGCAGGTACTGATGACGATAAACCCTCCTTTTTATATTGTAAGAACTTTACTTGCTTATGATTAACAAAGCTATTAGAATCCATTGGATAGACACCAACTCCTAATATTTTAGGGGCTACGTTATCTTGAAAATCATAAAATCTAAACGAATTTAACGTATGTTGATTTTCGGTTTTTCTTATCTCAAAATGCAAATGAGGACCACCAGAACTACCAGAATTTCCCGACAAGGCAATTTGCTGTCCTTTAGAAACAGGGAATTGATCAGGCATAAAACTAATATCAACAGTTTGAACCTTCTTTTCATATTGATATACAATTACAGCAGAGTCAATACGTTGGTCAAGTTCCTTTAAATGCGCATATACAGAAGTATAACCATTAGGATGCGTAACATACAAGACTCTCCCATAACCTGAAGGAGAAACACCCACACGAGAGACATAGCCAGAATCAATTGCTCTTACTATCTTTCCTTCAACCCGCTCTGTTTTAAAGTCTATACCAGAATGGAAATGATTTGGACGTAATTCTCCAAAATTGGCAGACAAATATGGTGGACGAACATCCAACGGATAAATAAAATTTTGAGAAAATAAACTAACTCCAATCAAAGACAAAATTATCGTAATCAACACATTACGGAACCAACTTTTCATAAATAAAACCAATTGCATTTTTCATAAATTTGCAACGCTAATGTACTATCAAAAAAGACATGAATGAAAATAGATTATGAACGATTTACAAACAGTGATTAGTGTTTAGTGGTTGGTGATTAAGGTTTAATAATTCTCATCGTTCAACCTCTAAAGTGTCGAGTAATTCTTCTACCTCACTTTCATCTGCATTCAGTTCTTTCTCTTTATCGAACCATATAGAATTACGTTGAAGAAATTTATAATACTCGTAATAATGCATAAATGATTGAGTAAACACTTCTGCAATACGTTTTGCTCCTTGTGGTGTAAAATGAATATAATCGGAAACCGCCCATGATGGTTTATGTGAAACCCACTGTATCATTGAATTTCTACCTCCCATCACATCAAACATATTCCAAAAGGCGGCGCCATTTTCCAATGCGACCTCTTTCAATCCTTGAACAACCTCTTCTACATACGGCCACGTTTGCAATTCGCCATCAATTTTCGTTGACATATCTGCAGGTCCAATAACTAAAATGAATGCTTTGGGATATAACTTTTGTAAATATTTTATTTGACGACCGAAATCTTTCTTGTAGTTTTGAACTGATTCTTTTGAGGTTATTGCAGGAACTGCATTTCCTCCATATTCCAAAATTATCAATGGAACATTTAAAGCAGACATTGTTTCTTTTAATAAAGAAGAAGAAATCCCCGTAAAGAATGTCCCTGCACTACCACGTAACGGAATATTATCAACAACGACACCAGACGTGCTTTCCAACGAAACACAATACAATTCAGCATTTCCTTTCAACTGCAACGAACAATTTGAGACATACGATTGCAATGACCACGAAAGTTCTGTCAAGCCGAACTTTTCTTCTTCAACAATTTGAGTCGAATCTATTCCATTGGCTGATAATGTTGCCTTGAAATTTGCCTTATTATTTCCCAAGAACAAACGAACACGATTGAATTTTTTAGTTCCTTCAAATACTTGTTTCCAATCTCGAGTAGAATAAGACAACGTAACAGCACCATTCAACTCTGCCATTTGCGCCATCACACCATATCTATTATGAGAAACTTTTTGTCGTAATGTTCCCGAAGCAACATACCGTGGCAAACTATCCGAAATAGTTTGTGCAACCGCTGTAGTCGGAATCAATGAAATTATTGGTAATAACCCAACACCCTTTCCACCAAAAGTATCTTGCAAAGCTTGACGAACATATCCTGAAATTCTATCCAATTCTATTTGGGAATCGCCATAATGCAAAATATGTAACATTCCCCTCTTTTTTGATTGTTCTTCTAAAGTTGCAAACACATCATCCATTATCCGAGGGTTGTTATCAGGAAAATAAAATCGAGCCACGCTTGAAGTATCAAAAGCCTCGTAAAAACGAAGCGTATCAATGCAAGCTAACGAATCAGCATTTTCATACACTTCAGAAAGAGAATCCATAGATGCGACAAACGTATTTTCAATATCTTGAAGTTTTTTCTCCAAATCAATATTCGTTGTATCATTAAAAAAAACTTCTTGCAAAGAAGGAAAACGAAGTGTCAATTCTATTCCATTTTTTGGAAACACAAAACACAACGCTCCAAGCAACGCAAACACGCCCCCGATAAAGAGTATGATACGAAAATTTTTCAATCGAAATCAATTTGCACAAAAGTAAGAAAAGTAAAGAAATAATAAAAACGAAGTAGATAATTAGCAATTGAAATGAATATCATACTCCAAAAAATCGTACTTTTGCATACGTAAAAATAAAAACAACTAAATATCTACAACAATGGCAAAAAAAGCATTATTAATGATTCTTGACGGATGGGGTTTTGGTAACAAGGGTAAAGCAGATGTAATTTCTTCTACGCCAACGCCTTATTGGGATTCTTTATTAGAGAAATATCCATATTCACAATTACAAGCATCTGGTGAAAATGTTGGTTTACCTGATGGGCAAATGGGAAATTCAGAAGTTGGACACTTGAACATTGGTGCTGGACGCGTTGTGTATCAAGATTTAGTGAAAATCAATCGTGCATGTGCAGACAATTCCATTATGGAAAACAAAGAAATTAAGAATGCTTTTTCATACGCAAAAGAAAACGGCAAACAAGTTCACTTAATGGGATTGGTTTCTAATGGTGGTGTTCATAGTTCGTTAGATCACTTATTCAAATTAGTTGAAATAGCAAAAGCATACAACATTGACAAAACATTTGTTCACTGTTTTATGGATGGTCGCGATACAGACCCAAAATCAGGAAAGGGATTTATTGAACAACTTGATGCACATTTAGCGAAAAACACAGGTGCTATTGCATCTATTATTGGTCGTTTTTATGCAATGGACCGCGACAAACGATGGGAACGAATCAAAATTGCTTACGATTTGTTGGTTAATGGTATTGGAAAAAAAGCAACCAGTATGGTTCAAGCAATGCAAGAAAGTTATGATTCTGATTGTGCAGAACGCAAAGGTACAGATGAATTCGTAGAGCCAATCGTCAATGCGAATGTTGATGGTCGTATTAAAGAAGGCGACGTTGTTATATTCTTCAACTATCGTAATGACCGTGCGAAAGAATTAACAATTGTTCTTACCCAAAAAGATATGCCTGAAGCAGGAATGAACACCATTCCTGGTCTTCAATATTTCTGTATGACTCCATACGATGCTTCTTTCACTGGTGTTCACATTTTGTTTGACAAAGAAAATGTACAAAACACGTTAGGAGAATTTGTTTCAAGTCTTGGTAAAAAACAATTGCACATTGCGGAAACAGAAAAATATGCCCACGTAACATTCTTCTTTAATGGTGGTCGTGAAACTCCATACGAAAATGAAGAACGTATTTTGGTTCCTTCTCCCAAAGTTGCAACGTACGATTTGAAACCAGAAATGAGTGCATACGAAGTAAAAGATAAATTAGTAGAAGCAATAAAGACAAACAAATACGATTTCATAGTTGTAAACTATGCGAATGGCGACATGGTTGGGCATACAGGTGCTTATTCTGCAATAGAAAAAGCTGTTGTTGCTGTTGACCAATGCGTGAATGAAACTGTTGAAGCAGCAAAAGCAGCTGGATACGAAACAATCATCATTGCAGATCACGGAAACGCAGACAATGCAATAAATACAGATGGTACTCCAAATACTGCCCATTCATTGAATCCAGTTCCATTTGTTTACATTAGTGAAAATAGAGATGCACAAGTTGAAAATGGTATTTTAGCAGACGTTGCACCTTCTATTTGTCACATTCTTGGAGTTGAACAACCAAAAGATATGACAGGTAAAAACTTGATTAAATAAACACATTTAGAAAAAACGAGATGGGATTTCCACTAAGAAGTAATACATCAACGCAAGGTCGTTTGATGGCAGGTGCACGAAGTTTATGGCGTGCCAATGGTATGAAAGAAGAACAAATTGGCAAACCAATTATTGCCATTGCAAACTCATTTACGCAATTTGTTCCTGGTCACGTTCACTTACACGAAATTGGTCAAAAGGTAAAAGCTGCTATTGAAGCTGAAGGTTGCTTTGCTGCTGAATTCAACACTATTGCCATTGACGATGGAATCGCAATGGGACATACTGGTATGTTGTATTCTCTTCCTTCACGCGAAGTGATTGCCGATAGCGTTGAATATATGTGCAATGCTCACCGTGTTGACGCATTGGTTTGTATCAGCAATTGCGATAAAATTACTCCTGGAATGTTGATTGCCGCTATGCGATTGAATATTCCTACAATTTTCGTTTCAGGTGGACCGATGGAAGCTGGCGTTCTCGGCAACGAAAAATTGGATTTGATTGACGCAATGGTTATGGCTCTTGACTCAGACGTTGACGATGCAAAACTTGATGCAGTAGAAAAAACTGCATGTCCAACGTGTGGTTCTTGTTCTGGTATGTTCACTGCAAACTCAATGAACTGTTTGACTGAAGCATTAGGTCTATCTTTACCAGGGAATGGTAGTGTTGTTGCAACTCATAAAAACCGAGAAAACTTATTTATTCGTGCTGCAAAACAAATTGTTGCCAATGCAAAGAAATATTACGAAGATGGTGACACATCTGTTCTTCCTCGCTCAATTGCAACTCGTGCTGCATTCTTGAACTCAATGAAGATGGATATTGCTATGGGTGGTTCTTCAAATACGGTTCTTCACCTTTTGGCTGTCGCCCACGAAGCTGGCGTTGATTTCAAAATGAAAGATATTGACGTTCTTTCTCGTCAAGTTCCTTGCATTTGTAAAGTTGCACCTACAACAAAAAAATATCACATTGAAGACGTGAACCGCGCTGGTGGCGTTATGGGTATTCTTGGGGAATTAGACAGAAAAGGTTTACTTGAAACAGACACAAAACGTGTTGACGGAATGACGTTGGCTCAATGTTTGGATAAATTCGATATTATGCGTCCAACTGCCGATGCTCAAGCAACGGAAATTTATCTTTCTGCACCTAAAGGTGGTCGTCATATAGAAATGGGTTCCCACTCTACAATGTTCAAAGAATTTGACAAAGATAGAACAAACGGCTGTATTCGTAACATTGAAAACGCTTACACAAAAGATGGTGGATTGGCTGTATTGTTCGGAAATATTGCACAAAATGGTTGTATTGTAAAAACAGCTGGTGTTGACGAGTCAATTTTCAAATTCCAAGGAAGTGCAAAAGTATTTCATTCTCAAGAAGATGCGTGCGATGCAATTATTGCTGACCAAATCAAAGCTGGCGATGTAGTTGTTATCATCTACGAAGGTCCTAAAGGTGGTCCTGGTATGCAAGAAATGTTGTATCCAACTTCATATTTGAAATCAAAACATCTTGGAAAAGAATGTGCATTGATTACAGATGGTCGTTTCTCTGGTGGAACTTCTGGATTGTCAATCGGACACGTTTCTCCTGAAGCCGCAAGCGGTGGTAATGTAGCATTGATTAAAGATGGAGACCAAATTTTATTTGATATTCCCAATCGTAAAGCAGAATTGCTTGTATCAGATGAGGAATTGGCAAATCGTCGTAAGGCAGAAGAAGCAAAGGGCAAACTTGCATTCAAACCACAAAGAGACAGAGTTGTTGCAAATTCATTGAAAGTATATGCACAAAATGTAGCATCAGCCGATTTGGGTGGTGTGAGAATTATTGAATAAAATTATTCTTATTTTTAATAAAAGTCATTTCATTTTGGAATGACTTTTTTTTTCAATACTCTCTATTCTGTATATTTGTAAAAAAATAATATGAAACGGTTTATTTCTCTCATACTCATTGGAATTACATTTTTCTCTCAAGCTCAAGCACAAGGATATAAAAACCCTGTAATTTCTGGTATGGCACCCGACCCGAGTGTATGTCGCGTTGGTGACGATTATTATTTAGTAAACAGTTCTTTCATCCAAAATCCAGCAGTTCCAATTTACCACAGCAAAGATTTAATCAACTGGGAACTAATCAATTATGCCATAACAGACAAAAATGGGCTTGATTTGAGAAAAGGAGAAGGGATGTATGCTCCAACTATTCGCTACAATAATTTTGATAGTACATTTTACATAATTTGTACTAATGTTGGCGGTGGTCAAAATTTCATTGTCAACACCAAAAATCCATACGAAACATGGAGTAATCCTGTTTTTTTGAAAAACGAACGATTGGGAATTGACCCATCTTTGTTTTGGGACGACAATGGTGCTTGCTATTTGCAATGTACTGGCAACAACAACATCATACAAATTATGATTGACCCCAAAACGGGCGAAGAATTATCATCATTTCATTACCTAACAGATGGTTTAGGCGGTCGTTATCCCGAAGGACCACACATGTACAAAGTCGGGGAATACTACTATTTACTAATTTCGGAAGGAGGAACAGAATTTGGTCATCACGTAAATATTTTCCGTAGTGACGATATTTGGGGACCTTTTGAACCATACAAGAAAAATCCTATTTTATCACATACGGGAAAAAATGCGCAGTCTAATCCAATTCAATGCACTGGACACGCTGATATGATTCAAGCTCACGATGGTTCGTGGTGGATGGTTTTCTTGGCAACTCGTCCAATTTTGTGGGAATTTTATCCTCTCGGTCGCGAAACATTCCTTGCTCCTGTTGAATGGGAAAATGGTTGGCCAATTGTGAACAGAGACGGCACAATTTCCGAAAATATGCAAGTAAAAACATTGAAACAACCCGTAGATAAATCTCTATCACAATATATTTTAAGCGACAAACTTTGTGGACATATTTTTATGTACAGCTTTGAATCGTTTCCTCATCTTGATTGGAACGCCTATCGTGTTTCACCAGACTCAGTTGCAAAGAAAAATGCAGATGGAATCGCAATAAAAGCAAGTTCAGAATATGAAGCATTTATAGGTGTTCGTCAAGAATCGTATTATATGGATGCCGAAACAAAACTAACAATTGCCGCTTGGGAAGGCGAAGCTGGTATTTGCGTTCACCACGATGACGGACGACGCTTCAATCTTGCTCTTGTACGAGAAAATGGGAAAGCATTCGTTCAATCTGAATGTAAATTTTATAGCGTTGACCAAATAAAACGAGAAGAAATTGATTCCCAAACACACGAAATTCGACTAAAAATTTCGGCACAAAAAGAATTGTACTATTTTTATTATTCAACTGACAATGGAACAACGTGGAAACCTATTGGTCAAATGGATGCACATTTTCTTGCTGGGGGATTTTCGGGATTATTGGTCGGACCATACGTAGGCAAAGGCGAAGCATCATTCCATTGGTGTTCGTTTAAATATTAAAAGACGCATCATCAAATTCAATTCCGTTAGGAATTAACAATTCAACGAGCAAACCCCTAACGGAAATAAAACATTACCATTATTTATTTGATGGAAATCAAAGGCGTATTTCTTTGGGACAATGTTCCCATTCGCCATTAAAATTCTGACGTAAAATGAAATTCAATTTCTGGAAAATTTTGTTGTGCCATTTCCAATGCATACGCACTTTCGGCTAAAAACACATCACAACCGCGTTTGTCCACAGCCAAACTTTGATATTTCCGTTTTTTGAAATCATCCAATTGCGCTTTATTTTTCGACGTAAACCAACAAGCTTTGTACAATTGAATCGGCTCGTAGCGACATTTTGCATTATACTCGTGTTCCAAACGGTATTCTATAACTTCAAATTGTAAAGCCCCGACTGTTCCAATAATTTTTCTGTTATTAAATTGATTGATAAACAATTGCGCAACACCTTCGTCCATCAATTGATCAACTCCTTTTGCCAATTGTTTGAACTTCATCGGGTCTGCATTTTCTATATATCGGAACATTTCTGGTGAGAAACTTGGAATTCCAGCAAAGTGTAAATCTTCACCTTCTGTCAACGTATCGCCAATTTTGAAATTTCCCGAATCGTACAAACCAACTATATCACCAGGGAAAGCTTCGTCAACCACAGCCTTTTTTTCTGCCATAAAAGACGTTGGATTAGAGAATTTCAACATCTTTTGCTGACGAATATGTAAATAGTTTTTATTACGTTCAAAACGACCAGAACAAACCTTCACAAACGCAATTCTATCGCGATGATTCGGGTCCATATTTGCGTGAATTTTGAAAACAAATCCAGTAAATTTATCTTCGTAAGGCGACACCATTCTTTCGTCTGTTTTTGCATCACGAGGCGATGGAGCAATTTCTACAAAAGAATCGAGCAACTCTTGCACACCAAAGTTGTACAACGCACTACCAAAGAACACAGGAGCCAATTCGGCACGACGATAGGCGTCAACATCAAATTCTGGATACACCGTTTCTACCAATTCCACTTCATCGCGAAGTTTTTGTGCTGCACGTTCACCAATTTTTGCATCAATACCTTTGTCGTCAATATTTTCAAACTTGATTGCTGGCTGAATCAACTGTTGATTTTGCTCAAACAAGCGAAGATTTTGCGAATACAAATTATACACACCCTTAAAATCGTGTCCCATTCCTATTGGCCAAGCCAACGGACGAACCTTAATGTGAAGCAAAGACTCAATTTCATCAAGCAATTCAAACACATCTTTTCCTTCGCGGTCAAGTTTGTTGATAAACACCATAACAGGAGTGTTACGCATACGACAAACTTCGGCAAGTTTCTTTGTTTGCTCCTCAACACCTTTTGCAACGTCAATCACTATGATAACGCTATCAACAGCAGTCAATGTTCTGTAGGTATCTTCGGCAAAATCCTTGTGACCAGGAGTATCAAGAATGTTGATTTTTCGCCCTTCGTACTCAAAACCCATTACAGACGTAGCAACCGAAATACCACGTTGTTTTTCAATTTCCATAAAGTCGGACGTAGCCGTTTTCTTTATTTTATTTGATTTAACAGCACCAGCAACGTGAATTGCACCACCAAAAAGCAATAATTTTTCAGTCAAAGTTGTTTTACCCGCATCTGGGTGACTAATAATTGCAAACGTACGTCTGCGTTGAATTTCTTTCTCGAAAGCCATCTATCTATAATTTGTCTGCAAAAATAGAAAAACCAAATGAAAAAACTATTTTTCAAACTTTTTTACTACTAACGCACTATTAGTTCCACCAAAACCGAAAGAATTCGACAAAAATGCATCAATATTCTTATCTATTGTTTTGGTTGCAATATTCAAATTCTTTGAATATTCATCTGGAGTTTCAAAGTTAATATTTGGTGCAACAAAAGAGTTCTGCATCATCAACATAGAATAAATCATTTCACTTGCTCCAGCCATCCAACATTCATGTCCAGTCATTGATTTTGTAGAACTTATTAAAGGTCGAACAGATCCAAATAGAGAATCCAAAGCCATTGCTTCAAACATATCGCCTTGAATAGTTGACGTTGCATGTGCATTAACATAATCTATATCAGCTATTTGCATTCCAGCATCTTTCAAAGCTCGTTCCATAGCAATTTTAGAGCCACTATCACTTGGTTGAGAAATATTAGCTCCATTTGATGAAAAACCATAACCAACAACTTCAGCAAGAATTGTAGCGCCACGTCTTACAGCATGTTCATATTCTTCTAATATAACAGTTGCTGCTCCTCCACTTGGAACCAATCCATCACGAGAGGCATCAAATGGACGAGATGCTTTGGTTGGGTCATCAGTACGAATAGAAAAAGCACTTATTCCATCAAAACTTCCCATAGAAAGATAATTCGTTTCTTGCGCTCCACCACACACAACCATATCTTGTAAACCTTGACGAATAAACATTGTTCCCAGACCAATAGCATGAGAACTACTTGCACACGCTGCACTAATTGTCATATTGATGCCACGAAGTTTAAAGATAGTAGAAAGATTCATCGTTACCGTTGAATTCATTGATTGGAAAATAGCCCCAGACCCCATCAATGTAGTATCTTTTTTATTCAACGCAATTGTATGTGCATCAATAACGGCTTTTGCAGAAGAGTCGTTACCATAGAAAATTCCAACTTCGTTTTTTTCTAAATATTCTGCATCGACGCCTGCATTTTTAAACGCCTCAGCTGTTGCAACAAATGCATATTCCCCTTGTTCTGGCAAACAAACTCGAGCACGACGATCAAGAATTCCTTTCAATTGCGGACGTTCAACAATTCCCGTTAATGGAGAACGATACCCATATTCTGTTCGTTTAGGATCT
>JAZRVS010000068.1:0-13637 GCA_045599365.1 Bacteroidales bacterium | reverse complement strand
TTTGTTACAATGCAAAAATTCTTATACAGCGAAATATTTAAAAAATAAGATAGGTAAGTAGTCTGTTGTCACTTAAGAGATAAGAGGTAAGAATTAAGAGCTAAGAGTTAAGAAGTAAGAATTAAGAAGTAAGAATTAAGAGATAAGAATTAAGAGATAAGAATTAAGAGATAAGAATTAAGAGATAAGAATTAAGAGATAAGAATTAAGAAGTAAGAAGTAAGAATTAAGAGATAAAAAATAAGGAGTATACACTAATTACTAATCACTAAATACTAATCGTTAATCACTAATTGTTAATCACTAAACACTATGTTGTATCCATTAAAATTTAAACACATTTACAAAGATAAAATTTGGGGCGGAAATCGTTTTTCTGAAGTTTTTGGTAGAACCGATTGTAAGTCGTCTAATTGTGGAGAATGTTGGGAAATATCTGCTGTGCAAGACAATATTTCCGTTGTTTCAAATGGTTTTTTGAAAGGAAATAATCTTCAAGAAATAGTGGAAATATATATGGATGAATTGGTTGGACAACGAGTTTATGAAAAATTTGGTGATGAATTTCCGTTGCTCATCAAATTTATTGATACTAATGACGACCTTTCTGTTCAAGTGCATCCTGATGATGAAATTGCAAAAAAACGTCATAAAGCCTATGGAAAGACGGAAATGTGGTATGTGGTAGATGCTGATGTAGATGGAAATTTGATTGTTGGTTTTGAAAAAAATTCGTCAAAGCAAGAATTTGCACAAGCGTTGAAGGATAATACAATCCCAAATTTGTTGCATTCTGAAGTTGTTAGAAAAAATGACGTGTTTTATATCCCCGCTGGTCGTATTCATGCATTGGGGAAAGGGTTGTTGATTGCCGAAATACAACAAACATCTGATATCACGTATAGAATATTTGATTGGAGTCGTGTGGATGATAATGGAAATCCTCGCGAATTACATACAGATTTAGCAATGGATGTGATTGATTATGAGGCACAAGATGTTTATAAAACACAATATACGGCTCAAACAGATACAACGACAGAATTGGTGTCGTGCGAACATTTTACTACGAATCTCATACAATTTGATTGCCCCGTTGTAAAAGATTATTATCCAATTGATTCATTTGTGATTTATCTGTGTCTAGAAGGTTCGGTAACAATAAATTTTGAAGGCAATTACGAAGAATTGATGTGCAAAGGAGAAACTGTTTTAATCCCAGCTTCATTGCATAAAATTACGTTAACGCCAAAAGGAGAAGCAAAACTTTTGGAAGTTCACATGTAGTTGTCAGTTTTCTGTATCACTAAATACTAATCATTAAACACACTTTTGGTATGATTCAGATTGGAAATCAAATAGTTAGTCTTGATGTTCTTGAAAAGGAATTTTGTTGCGATTTATCTAAATGTAAAGGCGTTTGTTGTATAGAAGGAGATGCAGGCGCGCCAATAACAGATGAGGAAATAGTTCATTATCAACAAAATTTGGATAAAATTTTGCCGTATTTGCCAGAAAAAAATCAACAAGTATTGAAGGAAAAAGGGGTTTTTTATTTTGACGAAGAACACGAAAAGGTTACTATGTTGGTTGACAATGCTGAATGTGCGTTCGTAGAACATAAGGACGGAGTGTTATTATGTGGAATAGAACAAGCATACAGAGATGGAAAAATTTCGGTTCAAAAACCAATTTCTTGTCATTTGTATCCTATTCGTTGTCATACATATCGTGATTTTGAAGCATTGAATTACGAATCGTGGACAATTTGTTCCGATGCATTGTGTAAAGGGAAAAGAGAAGGTGTGAAAGTTTATCAATTTCTAAAAGAGCCTTTGATTCGCAAGTATGGTCAGGAATGGTATGATGAATTGTGCGAAGTAGCAAAACAGTGGACAGAATCAAAGAAAAATCAAGGAAAATAAATACTAAAGAAAACAAAAAGTAGTCAGTTTTCAGTTTGATTTCTATAATGGTAAGTTGACTACACAAAGAATTTCATCTGACAACTGGCAACTGACAACTAAATTACCGTCAAGATGTATATCTTTACCATTCTAAAACAATCCTTGTAATGGGGACGTTATCTTTTGTTTTTATGTTTTGATTCAAAAACAATTACATAGGAATATGGATGTGAATCAATTGTGTTTTTGAATGGATTTTTTAATACGATATCTGTTCCTTCAACTTTGGATTGCAAATAATGTGAATTTACGTTGTGCGACATTTCATATATTGAGAATGTTATGGTAGTGTCATTTTTTTGATTTATTGTTTTTGTGAGAATATCTGCTGGAATGTGTATGAATTCTATGTTTGGATTAATAATATGACAATACAATTTGTTCTCTTTTTGCGTATAATATCCCCATTTAGGTTCGTTAAATGGACTTCGAGTTGCTCCATAGATTGATTCACCATATACATCCAACCATTTCCCTATTGCTGTGAGGTTGTCAATGTCGTTTTGTGATAGACTTCCGTCGCCTTGCGGACCGATGTTGAGAAGATAGTTTCCGTCTCGACTGACAATTGCTTCAAGTTCGTGAATGAGTGTGTCGGGTTGCTTGTAACTATTCATTTTTGTGGAATCAAAGCCCCAGCCGTAATTCATTGTTTGACATGTTTCCCATTGACGTACTAATGGTTGAGATGGTATTTTTTCTTCGGGACACATAAAATCTCCTAATCCAAGATTGCGTTTAATTCGTTCATTTACAATAATATTTGAGTCAATCGACATAATGTAATTGTACAAATCAACGGCATCTTGTTTTGTCCACCAGTTGAATACATCGGCAGTGTCTTTGTTTTCGCACCAATCTCCATCGAACCACAAAACACTTGGATGATATCGGTTAATCAATTCCTTGATTTGTTTTTTCTCATTTTCGATAAATGGCGCTTTTTCGTCCATGGAATAGAGTTGCGACCAATAATCTTTGTGATATTGCGAATGATGATTCCAATCAAGAATAGAGTAGTATAAGCCGAATTTGATTTCTTGTTTGTCGCATTCATTTTTTAGTTCCATTAAAATATCCCGTTTGAAACCTAAATAATGATACAAATCAAATGTTGTAGTGTTTGTATAATCCTTAAAATCATCAACTTGCGTGTTCCACATACAAAAGCCTTCGTGATGTTTTGCTGTGATGATGATGTATTTCATTCCGGCAGTTTTCGCAAGGTCAACAATTTGTTTCGCGTTGAAGTTTTTAGGATTGAAATTTTTTGTGATTTTTTCCTGATAATCTTGTTTTGACCAGTTTTCTACGAACATGCACCATTCTCCATGACCATAATATGAATATGAACCAAAATGTATGAACATACCAAAACGTGCGTCGTACCACCAATTCATTTTGGGTGGAATGGTGTATGATTTTGGAATTCCCGTTGTGTCAAATTGTTGTTCTGCAATCAATGGGAGAACTTGTCCATAAACTAAGTTTATGAAGAATACAAAAAACAATATTAGTATATTTTTTTTCATCAGAGGTTATTTGTATTAGACATCAGTTGCAACTTTTGTTTTATTTCGCTTAACTCTTAATTCTTAATTCTTAATTCTTAATTCTTAATTCTTCTTGTCTTTTATCGCAAAGATAGTTTTTTTATCTTTGTAGCACAAATAGAAGTAATGGCGAAAACGGTCGGTTTTTATACGTTGGGGTGTAAGATGAACTACGCTGAAACGGAAACATTATCACGAAAGATGAATGATGTTGGTTTTCAGCAAGTTGGTTTTCTTGGTATTGCCGATTATTATGTGATAAATACGTGTTCGGTTACAGAATCAGCAAACAAAAAGAGTCGTCAAGCAATTCGTGCTGCACATCGAAGAAATCCAAAAGCAGGTATTATTGTTACGGGTTGTTATGCACAATTGAAACCACAAGAAATAGCTGATTTAGAAGGAGTTGTCTTGGTTTTAGGTGTTCAAGAAAAATTTAATATTGTTGACCGATTACGCGATGTTGACTCGCGTAAAATTTCGTCAAATTGTGTTGCTGCGATTGATTCCGTTTCTGATTTTAATTGTTCGTATTCTTGTTCAGAAAGAACTCGTTCTTTTTTGAAAGTGCAAGATGGTTGCAATTATCGCTGTTCGTATTGTACAATACCATTGGCACGGGGAAAAAGCAGAAATACAGATATTCAGTCGTTAGTAAAGCAAGCAGAAGAAATTGCAGCACGTGGAGTGAAAGAAATTGTGTTGAGCGGAATTAATATCGGAGATTTTGGTCAGTCAACAGGAGAAAAATTTGTTGATTTGGTTAAAGCATTAGATGCTGTAACAGGAATTGACCGCTATAGAATTTCATCTATAGAACCGAATCTTATTACTTCCGAAATTATTGATTATGTAGCACAATCTCGAGCTTTTATGCCTCATTTTCATATTCCGTTGCAGTGCGGATGTGACGAAGTGCTAAAAATAATGCGTCGTCGCTACAATACCGATTTTTTTAGACGAAAAATAGAGGAAATTCATACCAAAATACCAGATGCTTTTATCGGTATGGATGTGATGGTTGGTTCAATGGGTGAGACCGATGAGTTCTTTCAAAAATCTTATGATTTTATTGACTCGTTGTGTGTTTCGTTTGTACACGTTTTTACATATTCAGAACGCGAAAATACCGATGCTTTAAAATTGACATCGCACGTGCAAGAATCGGTACGAACGCAACGAAGCATTGTGTTACATCAATTGTCAGAATCATTATTACGTAATTTTTACAAGAAATTCGATGGACATATTCGCCCAGTTTTGTTTGAAACAAAGACAAAAGATGGGTATTATATTGGTTTTTCCGATAATTATATAAAAGTAAAATCTCAATTGTCTTTTAATGCAAAAAATCAGATTGTTCCTGTTTTATTGCATTATGAGAATGGTGAAATGATAGGGGAGTATGCGGAATGAAAAAAGTATTGTTTATTGTGTTGTGTTTGTTTTCAATTGGTTCATTTGCGCAATCAATTACGAAATATCCGTTTGTTGATGCTTCAAAAAATATTATTTCTGTTCCAAATGATAAAAGTGAAAGATTATCAGCGTTTTATGATAAATTTAATGCTTTATTGAGGGGTAGCGAAGAACAGGTATCTATTCTTCATATTGGCGGTTCGCACGTTCAGGCCGATATGTTTTCGCATCAGGTTCGTTCTCGCTTCGATACGTTGATAACAGACCATCATACGAGTCGTGGAATTATATTTCCGTACGAAACGGCAAAGACAAATAATCCGTCGAATTATAAGGTAACGCATAAGGGAGAATGGACTCCATCACGAAATGTGCGCGAAACGCGTGTTGCTGAACTTGGCGTTACGGGTATTGCGGTAACAACGCAAGATACATCGGCGGAGATTTCGGTCAATCTGAATCCAGCCGACGAAAAAGGTAGATGGAAGTTCACTCGGTTGACTGTGCTTGGCTATGGCGACAGTCCTTTGGTGCAGCCAGTTTTGCACGTATGTGATACAACTTTGACGGCACAATATGATTCGGTAACTCTCTCGTATTTGTTTTCACTTCCAAGTCGTGCGGAGTCTTTTACATTGGAAGTCGTTCAAAAGGATACGATTATGCATTCGTTTACCGTTGGCGGTTTTATTCCCGAAAATGACGAACCGGGAATTGTGTACCACGCAATCGGTGTTAATGGAGCTTCGGTCCCTTCGTATTTGTCGTGCGAGCATTTCGAAAAGCAACTCGCTCTTATTCATCCCGATATGATTATTTTTGCAATAGGAATTAACGATGCCGTTCCTGAAAATTTTTCCGATTCTGTTTTTATTGCAAATTATGATTCTCTTATCTCGAAAATAGAAACAGTTGTGCCAAATTGTGCCTATATTTTTATTACGAATAATGATTCGTTCCGTAAAAATGGAAGCGGTAAAAAAGCCTATTACACGGTCAATAAGAATGGACTGAAGGTTCAACGTGATTTCTATGAGTTGGCCCGCAAACACGATGGTGGCGTGTGGGATATGTTTGCAATTATGGGTGGATTGAATTCTATGCGGCAATGGGAAGTAATGGGATTGGCGCAAAAAGATAAAATCCATTTCACTCGAAAAGGATATAAACTTATGGGTGATATGATGTATCGTGCAATAATTGAATCGTATAATGAAACAATGAGTAGAAAAAATTAAATTCATTAATCCCAAAAATAAAAAAACGATGAAACAACTATTCTCCATAGCAATCTTTCTCATTCTTGGTTTTGCAGGTTTTTGCCAAGTTGATACCATTATAGATTAATGATAAAAATCTATATCAATATTTTGTCTCCGTTGGTGATGATTTGTCTATTTATGACACAGAGCGATTGCTAGATTTTGAACCATTACCATTGTATGAAGCCCCTGATATTCCTCGTCAATGAAAAAATCATACGAAGCCGATGGTTTTCTGTCGTTAAAAGATTGGTGATATATGAATGTTAAACTTGCATTTGCGAAATGCAAATTGGCAAAGTGGTTTGTGTTTTTGTAGTGATTATGCAAAAAGTGGCTCATATTTTTGTTGTAATTAAATAAAAAGTGGCTCATATTTTTGTGTTTTGTATATATTTGTATCCTGAAATATTTTGATACCTATGTATTTACGAAGAAAAATAGATCAATATCTTGTTGAATGGAAACATTCTGCTGAACACAAGCCACTTATTGTTAAAGGGGCTCGTCAAATTGGGAAAAGTGCGTCTATAGCTCATTTTGCCGAGAACAACTATGCGAGTTTCATAAATATAAATTTTGCCGTAGAAAAGAAATACCGTTCCATTGTTTCCGATGGATTTGATGTGGACACGATAACGGCAAATATTTCCAGAATAGATACCACAAAACAATTTATTTCTGGAAATACCTTGATATTGTTTGATGAATTGCAGGATTTTCCTGAAATAGCAACAGCATTGAAGTTTTTTTGTATCGACGGACGATACGATGTGATTTGCAGTGGTTCGTTGCTTGGTATAAACTATCAACGTATAGAAAGTAACAGTGTTGGTTATAAGACGAATTACGAGATGTTCTCAATGGATTTTGAGGAATTTTTGTGGGCAAAAGGTTACGAAGGTCAAATAGATGATTTGTTGTCGCACATGCAAAGTCTTACTCCGTTTAACGAAACGACAATGAAAGTATTTCATTCGTTGTTTTTGGATTATTGTATTTTGGGTGGAATGCCGGACGTTGTTGTTTCATATATAGAAAAAGGAACTTTTGAAGGCACTCTTAAACAACAAAAAGACTTGTTGGAGGACTACAAGGAGGATATACGAAAGTATGTTACAGGTATTGAGCAAACACGCATATTGCATGTTTTTAACAGAATACCGATTCAATTGGCTCAGGACAATAAGAAATTTCAGATTTCAAAAGTGGCGAATGGTGCACGTTTCAAGGATTATTGGGAATGTGTGGAGTGGTTGAATGATGCTGGTATTATCAATATTTGTTGGTGTATGCAGTATCCGCAACTACCGTTGAAAGGAAACTACGACGACAATAAATATAAAATCTATTTGAAGGATAGTGGATTGCTTGTTGCTTGTCTCGACGACGAGGCACAAGATGATTTGCGCAGCAACAAAAATTTGAATGTGTATAAAGGTGCGTTGTATGAAAACATTGTGGGTGAAGCACTCGTGAAACAAGGATATGGGTTGTATTACTATAAGAGAGAAAATGCAACATTGGAACAGGATTTTTTTGTACGGACGAAGAAATCGCTTGTGCCAATAGAAGTTAAGGCTCAAAACAATCAATCAAAGTCGTTGTCAACCTTAATAAAAAGTGAGTCGTACGAAGACATACAATGGGGAATTAAATTGTGTGCAGGCAACATCGGCTACAATAACAACATATATACATTTCCATATTTTTGTGCGTTTTTGTTGCGTCGTTATTTGGCTGATAAAGAGTAGATTTCTTTGTGAAAAATTAAAATAGAGATATGAAATTAAAACTCACATTCATAGTAATCTTTCTCCTTCTTGGTTTTGCTGGTTTTTGCCAAGAAGCAGTAGATTTAGGTCTTTCTGTTAAATGGGCAACGTGCAACATTGGTGCAAATACACCCGAAGAATATGGGGAATACTATACATTTAAGAAAGCACAAAATTTATCAAATTCTGAATGGCGAGTGCCAACCATAGAAGAGATGGAAGAATTGTTGGAAAATTGTGATTATAAATGGACAACCCAAAATGGAGTTAATGGCGTTTTATTCACAAGTAAAACAAATGGCAATTCCATATTTCTTCCTGCAGCTGGTTACCGCGACGGTTCGGGTGTTAGCGGTTTTGGTTCCTATGGGAACTTCTGGTCTTCGTCTGTGAGCAAAAACGGCAGTGCTTACTATCTGGACATCCTCAGCGACAATGCTTACGTGTGCTACTACGACCGCCGCAAGTACGGGCACTCTGTGCGTCTTGTTAAAGATGTAAAAAATAAAAAACGATGAAAAGAGTAGAGTCAATTCACAAATCTTTTTTTGAAAAAATATTATCTTTACCATTGTAAAACAAATTGTTATGTCGGAAAAGGAATTAAATTCTTATAGATTGACAAGTCTGAAAGAACCAACGGACGAAATGCTTGCTCAGATTATGCATGAGGCAGCAGAAGATGCAAAACGAAAGTCTAAAGAAGCTCATAAAAAGTTTTTTGAGGAAATACGTGTTCTAATTCAAAAATCTAATAAATAGGTGAAAAAAGAACACAAACCGATATTGATTATTATTGCTGGTCCAAATGGCTCGGGTAAAACAACCATTACTTCAAAAATATTGAAACATGAATGGTTGGAGGATGCGTTGTATATAAATCCAGATAACATAGCGCAGGAAAAATTTGGTGATTGGAATTCACCAAAGGCTATTTTACAATCAGCGGAATATTGTGAGACTTTACGTGAAAATTGTTTGGAAGAACGTAAAAGTTTGATATTCGAAACTGTTTTGTCAACGGAAAACAAAGTTGCCTTTATACAAAGAGCAAAACAAAGAGGTTTTTTCATTCGTTTGCTTTTTGTTTGCACAAGTTCGCCAACAATTAATGCATCACGAATTGCGAATCGTGTATTGGAGGGTGGACACGATGTTCCAATACCTAAAATAATATCTCGTTATCAAAAATCAATTGTAAATTGCCGAAAAGTTGCTTGTCTTGTTGATAGAATGTATATATACGATAATTCTGTTGAAAATGAGGATGCTTGTTTGTTGTTCCGAATGACAGACGGAAAAATAGTAAAACAATATACCTCGTCAATACCTTTGTGGGCACAAACAATAGCGGAATAAGTGATGAAACAAATATTCTCCATAGTAATCTTTCTCCTTCTTGGTTTTGCAGGTTTTTGCCAAGAAGCAGTTGATTTAGGTCTTTCTGTAAAATGGGCAACGTGCAATGTTGGTGCCGAATCATCATGGGAATATGGGGATTTTTATACTTTTGATGAAGCTCAGACATTGGCGGACTCAGATTGGAGAGTCCCAACAGATGAAGAATTACAGGAATTGATTGATAAGTGTACTTGGACATGGACGAGTTTGAATGGAGTAAACGGTTGTAGGGTAACAGGGAAGAATGAAAACTCCATTTTTCTTCCTGCTGCTGGCCTCCGCAATGATTTTGGTGTTTACAGGTTCGACGGACACTATTGGTCTTCGTCTGCGGGCGATGACTACGTCTTCTGTCTGGACATCTATGGAGATGGTGCCGTCGTGAACGGCGACGACGGCTACTCTGGTCAGAGTGTACGCTTGGTTCAAGATGTAAAATAAAAAGTTTTATATTAAATAAATAATTTACGAAATAGTTTAACTTTGAAAAAAAATCAATGCATAATGACCTATTTGAATCAATTTCACAAAGATGCGGTGAAGAGGAAACGCCAGAAAATAGAAGAATCCTTGAAATCGCCAATGAACTCTGTGGATGCTGCAAATTATATGAAAAACAACTTCGAGAAAGCAAAAAAGATGTAGATTCATTCTATATTGAGCAACGAGTTGTTGAACAATTTGCAAAAGAAAATAATTTGTGGATTCCTATTACACAAATAGGCGGTTTAGGAATTCCAGGACCTTGTGGAAACGAGAACGATACGTACGTTTCAAACGATGTGATATATAAGGTTAATAACCTTATGAATAGTCATACCATTTCAACGCTTTTTGAAAAAATCATCTGTCATAATAATTTGTTTTATGAAACAGCGTATAGCTTTTATGCATTTACAGGGTTTGATGGCAGAACGATAATGCCTATTTTTCGTCAATCGCTAATAAAGGACGCTACGCCAGCTACCATAATTGAGATAGAAACGTATATGGCGGCACTCGGATTTGAAAAGACTGAAAAAGTTGGTTCGTTTGTCAATGAAAAATACAAAGTTTGGGATTTGTTGCCTCGCAATGTGCTGAAGGATGAAGAAGTCGATTTGTTTATTGTGGATGCCGAAATTGAAAATATAAATAGTTGATGAAACAAATATTCTCCATAGCAATCTTTCTCATTCTTGGCTTTGCAGGTTTTTGCCAAGAAGCAGTGGATTTAGGTTTATCTGTGAAATGGACAACGTGCAATGTTGGTGCAAATACACCCGAAGAATATGGAAACTATTATACATTTGAGGAAACACAAGAATTATCAAATTCTAATTGGCGAGGGCCAACCATAGAAGAGATGGAAGAATTGGTAAAAAATTGTGATTATAAATGGATAATGCAAAATGGAGTTAATGGCGGTTTATTCACAAGTAAAATAAATGGCAATTCTATTTTTCTTCCTGCAGCAGGCGACCATATCGGTTTGGATGTTTACGGCGTGAGTTCCCTCGGAAACTACTGGTCTTTGTCTGCGAACGATAGCGATAACGCTTACTACTTGGAATTCAGCCGTGAATATGCCATTATGGACAGCTATTACCGCAACTATGGTCAAAGTGTTCGTCTTGTTAAAGATGTAAAAATAAAAAAACAATGAAACAACTTTTCTCCATAGTAATCTTTCTCATTCTTGGTTTTGCAGTTTTATGCCAAGAAGCAGTAGATTTAGGTCTGTCTGTAAAATGGACAACGTGCAATGTTGGTGCAAATACACCCGAAGAATATGGAAACTATTATACATTTGAGGAAACACAAGAATTATCAAATTCTAATTGGCGAGTGCCAACCATAGAAGAAATCAAGGAATTGTTGGAAAACTGTGATTATAGGTGGACAACGCAAAATGGAGTTAATGGAGGGTTGTTTACGAGTAAGAAAAATGGCAATTCTATTTTCCTTACTGCTGCAGGCGGTCGTAATGGTTCGGACGTGTACTACATGGGTAGTTGTGGCGAATATTGGTCTTCGTCTGCTAAGGACAACGGCGAAGCCTACCTTTTCTACTTTGTCGATGGTAAAGTCTTCGCGAGTTTCGGCGACCGCAGTATCGGGCGGAGTGTCTGCCTTGTGCGAGATTTGAATAAATCAGAAAAAAAGAAGTCTTATAAAAAAAGACTAAATTTGCCTCGATTTAAAATCGTTCGGTTCTGCAAATAATTAAAAATGTTTCTCACATTTCTCAAAAATATTTTTTCGTTCGACAACAATTCTCCATTGTTGTTTACGCAATTTTATTTTTGGGCCTTTTTTGCTCTTGTTTTTGCTGTTTTCTCATTATTTAAGAATAAGGTTTTACTCCGAAATTCATTTATATTCTTTGTCTCTGTCTTCTTTTATTATAAAACGAGTGGCTGGGCAACATTGATTTTGGTGAGTGCCACTTTTCTGAATTTTTGGCTTGGTTTGGCAATGAATAAGCGTGAAACGGAAACGGGAAGGCTTGGCTGCCTGCTTATGGGGTTGTTCCTCAATTTAGGTATTTTATGCTACTTTAAATATGCCTATTTTTTTGCCGATGTAATTTTAAATCTTGTTGGTATAAAAATCCCTATTGTTAATGTGTTTGCCGAAATAGGAAATGTGTTTGCTGGCAAGGAAACGTTTTCAATCGATAAGATTGTTCTTCCTGTTGGAATTTCATTTTATACGTTCCAGTGTATCAGTTACATAATGGATGTTTTCCGCCGCAAAGTCGAGCCAGTGCAAAATGTGCTGAATTTTGGCTTTTACGTTACATTTTTTCCGCAATTGGTTGCTGGTCCAATTGTACGTGCGGCAGATTTTATTCCGCAGATTTATAAGAAATATTTCTTGTCGCATCGCCAATTTGGAATTGCAGTATTTTGGATTTTGAATGGTTTGGCGAAAAAAATCATTTTGAGCGACTATTTGGCTGTAAATTTTGTTGATAGAGTTTTCGATAATCCATTGTTGTACACAGGATTTGAAAATCTTGTTGCTTTGTTTGCCTATTCATTGCAAGTCTATGCCGATTTTTCGGGTTATACCGATATAGCCATTGGTGTGGCTATGATTATGGGATTTTATTTGCCGAAAAACTTCAATTCTCCGTATAAGGCTACCAATCCAGGAGAATTTTGGAAGCGTTGGCATATTTCCCTTTCAAAATGGTTGCAGGATTATTTGTACATTCCGCTTGGTGGCAATCGTACTGCGTCGTTCGGAACGTATGCGTGTATTCTTACGATAGCATTGGTCGGAACTATTTTGTCGGGAAGTATTTGGGTTGCGGTTATATTGATTTCTTTGGCGTTGATTGTAACTATTTATTGCCATAAATCACCCGACAAGAAAAAATCGCTTACGTCGAATATGAACCGCTTGAATACTATGTTGCTCGGAGGTTTGTGGCATGGTGCAAGTTGGAATTTTATGATTTGGGGCGGTTTGAACGGAATTGGAATGATAATTTATCGTTTTTGGAAAGATTGGGATCATCCAATGCGATTGCTTACCATTAGTATTATAACATTTGGAAGCTACAAAATGACGGAATATTTTCCAGCTCCAGTTTGGAATATTGCATTAGTGTGGTCGGGTGTTATTTGGATTGGGACTTTTTTGCGTTTTATGTACAATTTTATTGGCTTTAAGGCACTTATACCTTGGCTTGAACGTGCTTGGGCAGTATTCTTAACATTTGTGTTCATTACGTGGACGCGATTGTTTTTTCGTGCAGGTTCAAATCTCGACCCAGCTGAGGCAAACGAAGTTGCATGGAATACGGCAAAAAATATGGTAAATCAGATAGGCTCGCCATGGAATTTTGAACAAATACCAGAAATTGCTCGTAGTTGCGAAAATATCATCATTTTATTTGTATTGGGAATGATAATTCACTGGCTACCAGAAAAATTAAAACGTCGGTACCGCTTGTCGTTTGCAAAGTTGCCATTACTAATAATGGCAATAGCCGTCGTTGTAATTGTATTTGTGATTTATCAATTCGTAACAGCCGATTTACAGAAGTTTATTTATTTCCAATTCTAAGTTTTTCATTAGAATTTCTACGAAGAAATAATTTGTACACATAAGTTTATGTTAGTTAATTTACTTAAATAACAATAAAATCGCTTATTGTTTTAAGCGAAATAATTACAAAATCGCTTATTGTGTTAGGCGAAATAATGGTATAATCGCATATTATTTTAAGCGAAATAATTACAAAATCGCTTATTGTGTTAGTCGAAA
>JAZRVS010000067.1:0-43880 GCA_045599365.1 Bacteroidales bacterium | reverse complement strand
ATGGGATGGAACATACGAAGGAAAGATGATGAAGTCTGATGTTTATATTTGGAAGATGGAAGCCTCATTCCTTGATGGACAAACATGGGAAGGTTTCGATTCAGGAAATGGAAAGAAGACTAAATTCGGAAGTGTAACATTGGTACGATAAAAGTCTATAATAAAACTTGATAAGGGCAGGTTTCAAACCTGCCCTTATTGTTTGAATGAATAAGAAAAAAATGTAAATTTGTGCGTTAAAAAGAATTAGTACTAATATCAAATAATAAGACAATGAGAAAAAAAATAGTTGCAGGAAACTGGAAATGTAACACAACTTTGGAAGAAGGCGTTGCATTGGCTAAAGAAGTAAACAAAATTGTAAACACTTCTGATGTACAAGTAATTTTAGGAACTCCATTCATTCATTTGACTGAAGTTGTTAAGGTTGTTGATAATAAAGCAATTGCAGTATCTGCACAAAACTGTGCTGCCGAAGCAAAAGGTGCTTTCACAGGTGAAGTTTCTGCTGCAATGGTAAAATCAACAGGAGCAAAGTATGTAATTCTTGGTCATAGCGAACGCCGTGGTTACTATGGTGAAACAAGCGAAATCCTTAACAAGAAGTTAGCTCTTGCGTTAGAAAATGGTTTGACACCAATCTACTGTTGCGGTGAAGCGCTTGAAGTTCGTGAAGCTGGAAAACAAAATGAATTCGTTATAAACCAATTGAATGAAACAATTTTCCAATTGTCTGCTGATGATTTCAAGAAATTGGTTATTGCCTACGAACCAATTTGGGCAATTGGAACAGGTAAAACAGCTACATCTGACCAAGCTGAAGATATGTTGAAGACAATTCGTGAGGCAATTGCAGCAAAATATGGTCAAGCAATTGCAGATGAAACTTCCATTCTTTATGGCGGTAGTTGTAATGCTAAAAATGCAAAAGAATTATTTGCAAAACCAAATATTGATGGTGGGTTAATCGGTGGTGCTTCTTTAAAGGCTGAAGATTTTAACACAATCGTAATGTCATTTTAATTTGGAAAACATTAGCGACGTAACTTTGTTGCGTCTCTTTTAAAATAAGGCTATCATTATGGTGGCCTTTTTTAGTATGAATACGGATTTTTACCCTCAGAGAATATTTCAATATTGCCCTCGTTGTGGTAGTTGTCATTTTGAACCATGTGGTAATAAAGCAAATAAATGTAGAGACTGCGATTTTGTTTTTTATTTCAATGCAGCTACTGCAGTAGCTGTGATTATTCGAGATAAGAATGGTAGAGTTCTACTTACACGGCGAGCTTTTAATCCATGGAAAGGTATGCTCGATTTGCCAGGAGGATTTGTTGATCCGTTAGAATCTGCTGAATCTGCTGTTGATAGAGAAATTGCAGAGGAATTAAATTTACAAATAACATCAAAAAAATATCTTGGCTCTTTTCCAAATACGTATTTGTATGGTGGTATAGTATATTTTACCACTGATTTGGCTTTTGAATGTTCAGTTTCAAATTTTGATGCAATAATGGCAAAAGATGATGTTTCATCGTATGAATTTTATACTATAACAGAAGAGATTATAACGCAAGTATCAGCATCTTCGATACAGCAAATTTTAAGACAATTTTGTCTATAATTATGGTAATGATATATATCTTGGCAGTAATTTAGTTGTTAGTTCCCAGTTGTCAGATGAAACTCTTTGTATAATCAATTTACCATTAAGGAAATCAAGCTGAAAACTGTCTATTGATACTTGATTACAAATGGTTGTGTTGCCAACTTGTAAATTATTTCCTAATTATTTGCCTCGGGAGAAAAATTTGCTTTGCGCAGTAATTCCAAAGCGAAAAACGTGCAAAATACGGTTAAAATAAATGTTGTAATAATCTTCACCCCAATAGTATTGAGCAAAGAATGTTACGTCTTGTAAAAAACCTGGTTGAAAAGAAATAGTATAGTCTATTATACATCGTTTCCAATCAAATTTATCGTATAGTTTTACATCACCCCCGATTATACCAAATTTTAATGTGTTTGATAGATAGGCATTTCTGTCATTAAAATAATTGAGGTTTAAATTAGATAATGTTTTGCAGATATTCCAATTGAATTTTAAATCAAAATTGAATCGAAAGCGTCCTAACAATCCGTTCTGCATGGTGTCTTGTTGGTAGCAATAACTTCCATATATTTTTGCGTAATATGCTTTTGCGTTATGTGCGCGACAAGCAAATACACCAGCTTCAATCCAATTTGTAGAAAAACTTCCATTTCTCCAATTGATAGTACTACTATCATTTTCATAAAAAGAGCCTTCTTGACCATTAGAATGGTGATACCAAGAAATATATTGAAACCAATCGTGATACTGTTTTTGGGGAGTATGGTGAACCAAGATAACGCGTGGTTTGTAAGATGGAGTACGAATTGGCCAAGATTCTTGATCATACATTCTCAAAATAACCTGCGGTGACAAGATTAAAGCCCATCGAGAGAGAGAACTCGAGCTTATGGTAAAATAGGGAATAATATTCGCTTCAAAAATCAAATGTTCAAGATTACCAATACCACCTGCCGCGGTGATGTATCCAGGGTCGTAAAACATATTCATAGCCTCATCTCTTGCTACATCTTCCCATTTAAATGAAGACGTATCG
The DNA here is from genome assembly GCA_045599365.1 of Bacteroidales bacterium. Classification (GTDB taxonomy): domain Bacteria; phylum Bacteroidota; class Bacteroidia; order Bacteroidales; family UBA1715; genus UBA1715. The sequence goes on along the minus strand of JAZRVS010000067.1, from coordinate 41,232 downwards.
GTTTGAGAAAAAGACAATAGAAAACTAACGATGAATATGTTAAAGAGAAAAAGTTTCCGCATATTTTTTCTTTGCAGAGCAAATGTAATAATAAAATTTATACGTTCTTTTTAGAATAGACGAACGTTTAAATTTCTAAGATATCAAACGTAGATTCAATTGTTCTTGACGAAATCAGTGCGTTTGGTGTATCGCATATAATAGGTTTGTTTTTTTGCATCAACCATATTGTATCAGAATATTTGAGAGCGAGATTTAATTCGTGTGTCGATAAGATGATTGTTTTGTTTGTTTCTTTTGAGAGTTTTTGTAAGAGTTTTAGAATTGCTATTCTGTTTGGTATATCAAGGTGAGCCGTCGGTTCATCTAAAAGAATGATTGGCGTGTTTTGAGCCAACGATTTGGCAATCATTATTCTTTGTTTTTCGCCATCACTCAGTCTAACAAATTCTTCATGAGTGTAATTATTCATTCCTACTAAATCAATAGATTGTTGAATAATTTTTTCGTCTTCGGGAGTTGTCTTTCCATACCAACTTGTGTATGGATATCGGCCAAGAGAAACGATGTCATATACACTCATATTTGCAATTGAAATAGATTCGGTGAGAACAATACTCATTTTCTTTGCGAGTTCTTTCAAAGAAATGTTTTGTATGTTAGTTCTTTCTATTAAAATTTCCCCAGAAAGAGGAGGTTGCATACCTGCAATTGTTCGCAATAGAGTCGATTTCCCACAACCATTGGGACCCAAAAGACATACAAATTCGCCTTTCTTTGTCAGAAGATTTATGTTGTCAGCAATAATTTTTGTGTAATGTTTCTCGTTGTAACCAATGGAAACATTTGAAAAAGAAAGAATTATATTATTATTGCAAGAGTTCTCCATATCCTTTCTACAAAAGTACAAAATTCGTTCAAAATTGTACATTTGTACTATGAAACGATTTATTGTAATAGTAGCAGGAGGAAAAGGGTTGCGAATGGGATCGGAAATTCCAAAACAGTTCTTATTGCTTAATGGAAAACCAGTTTTGATTCGCACAATGGAGTCATTTTATTCGTTTGACTCTACGTTAGACATTATCATTGTACTTCCACAATCTCAGATAGAATATTGGAAAGAATTGTGTAAAAAATATGGCAATACCATTCCGCATAAAATTGTTGAAGGCGGCAAAGAACGATTTAATTCTGTTCAAAATGGAATAAATTCCATAAAAGAGAATGGCTTAGTTGCGGTTCACGATGGAGTGCGATCACTTGTGTCAAAACAAATGTTGGAACGTGGTTTTACGATGGCTGAACAATATGGTTGTGCTGTTCCATTTGTTGATTCAGTTGACTCTTTGCGAATTATTGATGGCGATACGACAGAAATATTAAATCGTTCTATTGTAAAAAGAATTCAAACGCCACAAATTTTTGATGTAAAAAATCTTCAAAAGGTAATGAATGTAGAATACAGACCAGAATTTACAGATGAGGCAACTGTTTGGGAACTTTCAGGTAACAAATTATATTTTTACGAAGGAGATATTCATAATATAAAAATCACTACACCAGAAGATTTACGGATTGCAGAAATGTTTGTAGAATAAAACTGATTTTAATTTCGGAATAAATATGTTGGCAGCGCAATCATTTGTAATTAGGTTTCAGGTCTCATATCTAATGGAAAGTTGATTACATCAAGAGATTTATCAGACAACTGATAATTGGCAACTGACAACTAAATTAGTATCCAAAAGCAAGACTATACATTTCATATTTGAAAATAAGCGATATGAAAACTTGGAATTTTTAGAAATGTCAAATGGTTAATAACTTAAAATAACTAACTTTACGCGATTTTTTTGAAGGTAATATGATGAAACGAAAAATTGCCATAGGCGACATTACAATGAAGCAAGCATTTGATAGGTCGAAGTATGCTTTTTCATTTAGAGAAAAGATTGAATTGGCAAAAATGCTTGATAAATTAGGGCTTTCAGTTATAGAAGTCGGTCCAATTGTTGATGGGAAAACCGATAGTTTGCTCATTAAGTCGCTTGTAGCTGCTATAAAAAATGGCGCAATTGCTGTTCCACTGAATATAGCAGAGAATGATACTGTTGAAACAACTTGGAATGCGCTGAAGGGTGCTACTCATCCTCGATTGCAAGTTTCAGTGCCAGTGAGTACTGTACAAATGGAATATTTGTGTCATAAGAAATCTTCTGCCATTTTGGAACTCATAAATAATTTGACAGCGAAATGTCGAGAACTTTGCGATGAAGTAGAGTTTATTGCGGAAGATTTTGGTCGTAGTGATAAGGAATTTCTTCAGCAAGCAATAACGACAGCCGTTAATAGTGGTGCTACAATTGTTACTGTGTGTGATGCGGCAGGAGATCTTCTTCCAGATGAATTTTACAAGTTTGTAAAACAAATCAAGGATTCTTTACCAGAGAATGTGAAACTTGGCGTTCGTTGTTCTAACGAATTTTATTTGGCCGATTCTTGTGCTATTGCCGCTGTTCGTGCTGGTGCTGATGAAATTAAAACCGCACCTTTTGGTAACTTCACTGTTTCACTTGAACGATTTGTCAAGATTCTAAATGTTAAATCTGATGTTTGTAATGTAATTTGCGATGTGCATTCAACCGAGTTGCAACGTGGCGTTACACAAATAAAACGACTATGTCAAACAAATCGTTCAAAGCCAACATCATTTTCAACGATTGTTACTACAGACAAGAAAGATATTCAACTTACTATTCGCGATAGCAAGGATACTGTGATTAAGGCTGTGGAAAGTCTTAATTACGACCTTAATGAGGAAGATGCACAAAATGTGTATGAGGCTTTTGTTCGTTTTGCTTCGAAGAATGATGTAGTAAAATCGAAAGAACTTGATGCGATAGTTGCATCGGTGGCATTTCAAGTGCCTGCGACATACAGACTTGAAAGTTATGTGATTAATTCGGGCAACGTGATAACAGCAACTTGTCACATTCGACTCAAGAAAGGAGACACTGTGATGGATAGTGTTTGTGTTGGTGATGGTCCTATAGATGCTGCTTTCCTTGCAATAGAAAAGGTTATAGGTCATCATTATGAACTTGACGATTTTCAGATACAATCGGTTACAGAAGGACGAGAAGCAATGGGTGAAACAGTTGTTCGTTTGCGTTCCGAAGGTAAGATTTATTCTGGTCGTGGCATTTCAACTGACATTGTTGGTTCAAGTATTGATGCATATTTGAACGCCGTTAACAAAATAGCATTTGAGGAGGCTGAATAATGAAGTTATCATTTTCTACACGTGGTTGGAACGATATGTCGTGGAGTGATATCCTTGACAACGCTTGCGAGATGCATTTTTCTGGCATTGAGATTTATAATATTTTCAAAGCCCCTGAATTTGTATCCAAGGGAGGACCATTTCATAAATACTCTCTTATGGCTTCGTTTCGTGATTTGAGCGAAAGAAATTTAACAATTCCATGTTTTGATAGCTCGTTAGATTTGTCGGAAGACAATCCAGAAATGATTGCTGAGATGCAAGGTATGATAGGTATTGCGTCGGATATGCATTGTCAGTACGTTTGTGCCTTTGCAAAAAATGGGACAGTTGATATGGTCAAGAAAAATCTTGCTGTTCTCATTCCGTTTGCTGAAAGTAAGAATGTTACGATATTAATAAAAACAAGTGGTATATATTCAGATACTGCGTTGTTGCGCGATTTGATGAACTTCTTTGCTTGTGACCAATTGGCTGTTATTTGGGACGTCCATCATCCATATCGTGACAAGGGAGAAACGCCTACGCAGACGATAACCAATCTTGGAGCCTACATTAAACATGTGCATCTTCGCGATAGTGATGATGCTAATACGTATAACATCATTGGAGAAGGGAACTTCCCTATTGTTGATGTTATGAGAGCTCTTTCATCGGTTGATTATGATGGATTCATTTCTCTTGAATGGAAACCAGAATGGATGCTTGATTTTACAGATCGTGACGTAATTTTTCCTCATTTTGTCAATTATATGGGACAATTTGAGAATACTCGTGGCAAGAAAAAAGGTCTATATCCTAACCATGATGGTACAGGTTATTATATATGGAAAAAGGATGAATTGCTCAATCTTACGTTTTCAAAAGTACTTGATCGTGTGGTAGAGGAATTTCCAGATCAATATTGTTTCAAATATACTACTCTTGATTATACTCGAACATATTCAGAGTTTCGAGATGATGTAGATGATTTTGCACGCGCACTTGTTTCGCTTGGTGTAAAACCAGGTTCAAAGGTTGCAGTTTGGTGTACTAATATACCAGCATGGTATATTACTTTTTGGGCTACGGTAAAGATTGGAGCTGTTCTTGTAACAGTTAATACTGCTTATAAGATTCATGAAGCGGAATATCTTTTGCGACAGTCAGATACACACACGCTTGTAATGATTGAGAGTGCGCTTGATTCTAACTATAAGGAAATCATCAACGAATTGTGTCCTGAAATAGCGGCAAATGAAGCAGGTAAGCCACTTCACTGCAAGAGATTGCCATTTTTGCGAAACGTCATAACTGTCGGTTTTCGACAAAAAGGATGTCTTACTTTTAAGCAAGCAATGGCTCGACACGCGCTTGTTCCTCTTGAAGAGGTTCAAAGAATGGCCAATGCCGTACGACCTGATGACGTATGTAATATGCAATATACATCTGGGACGACAGGATTCCCTAAGGGCGTAATGCTTACTCATTTCAATGTGGTGAACAATGGTAAGTGTATTGGTGATAGAATGGGGCTTTCAACAGCAGACCGTATGATGATTCAAGTACCAATGTTCCATTGCTTTGGTATGGTATTGTCAATGACCTCGTCAATGACACATGCATCAACAATGTGTCCGATGCCGTATTTTTCAGCGAAATCATCGTTAGCGTGTATCAATCAAGAACATATAACCTGTTTCAATGGGGTGCCAACAATGTTTATTGCAATGTTCAATCATGCAGATTATCGTAAGACGGATTTTTCATATATGAGAACGGGTATTATGGCAGGTTCTGGTTGTCCTGCTGATCTTATGCGTCGTGCTGCAGATCCTTCTGAGATGAATATGCAAGGTATAGTTAGTGTATATGGACAAACAGAATCGGCTCCAGGAAACACAATGTCAACTTGGACTGACAGTCTTGATGTCCGTTGCGAAACTGTTGGGTATCCATTCCCACACGTTCGTTGTAAGGTTATTGACCCAGAAACAGGACTTGAAGTTCCAAATGGTACCAATGGTGAATTTTGCTCAAAAGGTTACAATGTGATGAAAGGCTACTACAAAATGCCTGATGCTACAGCGCAGACTGTAGATGCCGATGGTTGGCTTCATAGTGGTGATCTTGCTTGCGTTGATGAGAATGGCAATTATCATATAACAGGTCGTTTGAAAGATATGATAATTAGAGGTGGTGAAAATATTTATCCTAAAGAAATAGAAGAATTTATATATACTCATCCGAAAGTGAAAGATGTGCAAGTGATAGGTGTACCTGATGAGAAATATGGTGAAGAAGCAATGGCATGTATCATTTTGAAGGAAGGAGAAGAGATTTCAGAACCCGATATGCGAACATTCATAGTAGGTCGATTGGCTCGTCACAAGGTTCCACGTTACATTGAATTTGTAAAATCCTTTCCAATGAATGCTGCAGGTAAAATACTCAAGTACAAAATGCGAGAGGAAGCTATTGAACGTCTTGGATTGAAGAAAATATAGATAAAGAAAATAATCATATAGATATGTCAAAGAATTTAGTAACTATTGACGGTAACGAGGCAGCATCGCACATAGCGTATGAATTTACTGAAATTGCCGCCATTTATCCAATTACGCCATCATCACCGATGGCCGAACATACAGACGCGTGGTCGGCAAAAGGTAGAAAAAATATTTTTGGGCAGCCAGTTACTCTTATAGAAATGCAATCGGAGGCAGGAGCTATTGGTGCGGTTCACGGTGCGGCACAGACGGGTTCGTTAGCAACAAGTTTTACGTCAAGTCAGGGACTTATGTTGATGATACCTGTGTTACATCGTATTGCTGGAGAACGACTTCCAGTTGTATTGCACGTTGCTGCACGTACGGTTGGTACTCATGCAATGAGCATCTTTGGCGACCATTCTGATGTAATGGGTTGTCGAAATACGGGTTTTGCAATGCTTTGCTCGGGTAGTGTTCAAGAAGTTGTTGATTTGTCTGGAGTTGCTCATTTAGCAGCAATTAAAGGTCAAACACCATTTATGCATTTTTTTGATGGATTTAGAACATCACACGAGATAAATACAGTAGAAATGATTGATACGCAAAAACTTGCAGATATGCTTGACAAGGATGCACTCCAAGCGTTTCGTAATCATTCTCTCAATCCTGAACATCCGTTGATGCGTGGAACGGTCCAGAATCCTGACGTATTTTTCCAAGTTCGCGAGGCTTGTAATACGTACTACGATGCTTTACCAGAAATAGTAGAAACTTATTTCTCTCAGATTAGTGAATTGACAGGACGAGAGTATCATTTGTTCAACTACTATGGAGCAAAAGATGCTACTGATGTGATAATAGCAATGGGCAGTGTTTCAGGTGCTATAAAAGAAGCTGTTGATGACTTGAATGCAAAAGGTGGGAAAACAGGACTTGTACAGGTTCATCTTTATCGTCCATTTAGTGCTGAACATTTATTGAAGGCTCTCCCAAATACGACCAAGCGTATTGCTGTTCTAGACCGTTGTAAGGAACCAGGAAGTGCGGGAGAACCATTGTTTGAAGACGTTTGTTCTGTTATTCTTAATTCAGGGAAAGATATTAAGGTATTTGGTGGTCGTTATGGACTTTCATCAAAAGATACTGATCCTGGACAGATACTTGCCGTATTTGCAAACTTGTCACTTAAGGAACCAAAAAATGGTTTTACAATAGGAATCAATGACGATGTAACTCATTTGTCATTGCCAATTATACCTTTTGCTAATGCAGGTGGAGACACATATAGTTGCAAATTTTGGGGACTTGGAGGAGATGGTACTGTGGGTGCGAACAAGAATACCGTACAAATTGTGAGTCAATGTGCTGGAATGTACGGACAGGCTTATTTTGAATATGATGCAAAGAAATCATTTGGTGTAACAAAATCACATTTGCGTTTTGGCAAACAGCCTGTTGAAAGTTCGTACTACGTAAAGAGTGCTGATTTTGTAGCTTGTCACAATCAAAGTTATATTGACAAGTACGATATCGTTTCGGAAGTGAAACAAGGAGGAATATTTTTGCTCAACTGTAACAAAGCTGATGCAGAACTTGAACAATGGCTTCCTAATAGTGTGAAACGTACATTAGCACTTAATAAAATTCGTTTTTGTGTAATTGACGCTACCGACATAGCGCTTACTCTTGGTTTGGGTAATCATACAAATACTGTACTTCAAGCTGCATTTTTCGCTTGTACAGGTATTATAAAACCAGAAGATGCGCTTAATGCAATGAAGGCTGCTGTACGCAAAACGTATTTTGCAAAAGGGGAAGAGGTAATCAACAAGAATGTTGCTGCCATTGATAAAGGTGCAAGTGGTGTAAGAGAAATAAAAGTACCTGCATCATGGGCTAATGCAGTAGATAGCGTAACTGTTAGTGCTGACCTTCGACCTGCTGTAGTTAAGAATTTACTCGAACCAATTAACGCACAAAAAGGAGATGATCTTCCCGTTAGTGCATTTGCTGATTGTATTGATGGTACGCTTGAAATGGGGCTTACTGCTTATGAAAAGCGTGGAATTGCTGTAAAAGTTCCAGAATGGCAAACTGACAAGTGTGTACAATGTAATCGTTGTTCGCTTGTTTGTCCTCATGCTGTTATTCGTCCATATTTGCTTGATGAGGCAGAAAAGGCATCAGCGCCAGAAGGATTCAATACCATTCCTGCAAATGGAAAGGCAAAAGGGCTTCATTTTGCGTTGAGCATCTCGGCTTATGATTGTACTGGTTGTGGCAGTTGTGCACAAAGTTGTCCTGCAAATGCGCTTGAAATGAAACCAGCAATTCTCACAGAAAAGGATAAAGAATTATTTGCTTATGGTTTGAAAATATCTTCAAAGGGAGACATCTTTGAACCATATTCTGTAAAAGGAAGCCAATTCCGTCAACCATTGTTGGAATTCTCGGCAGCATGTGCTGGTTGTGGAGAAACACCATACGCAAAACTTCTGACGCAACTATTTGGAGATCGCGTTTATTGGGCAAATGCTACAGGATGCTCTCAAGCATGGGGCTCGGCTATGCCAGGAATACCTTATACGACAAACAATCGAGGCTTTGGTCCTGCTTGGACAAATAGTTTGTTTGAGAACAATGCGGAGTTGTGTTTAGGAATGTATCTTTCTGTGAAACAACGTCGTGGATTACTTAAGGAAAAGATAGAAACTCTTGCACAATCTTGTCCATCGCTGAAAGATGTTTGTAATCAATATCTTGAGACATTTGATGACATTGATAAGTCGCGTCAGGCAACAGATGCCTTGATTAGTGAGTTGCAAAATGATAACAGCAATGAAACAAAGGATATTTTGGCATCGAAGGATATTCTATCGAAAAAGACATTCTGGATGTTTGGTGGTGATGGATGGGCTTATGATATTGGATTCGGTGGACTTGATCATGTGATTGCAAGTGGCGAGAATATTAATGTTTTCATTATTGATACAGAAATTTATTCAAATACAGGCGGGCAAAGTAGTAAGGCAACACCAATGGGAGCTGTCGCAAAATTTGCATCTTCGGGAAAGAAGAGTCGTAAGAAAGATCTTGGTGCAATAATGATGACTTATGGCAATGTGTATGTCGCTCAAGTAGCTATGGGAGCTGATCCAGCACAATTAATTAAGGCTGTGAAAGAGGCAGAGGAATATGATGGGCCGTCTATAGTGATAGCTTATACACCTTGTGCATCTCACGGAATTTGTATCGGTATGCATCGTGTACAAGAGGAAATGAAGCGTGCCGTTGAAAGTGGTTACTGGTTGCTTTATCGCTATGACCCACGTAAGGAACATCCATTCCAACTCGATTCAAAGGAACCAACAATGCCGTACAAGGAGTTTTTGGCAGGCGAAGTACGTTATAATTCGCTGACACGTAGTTTCCCTGAGAATGCAGAAAAACTATTTGAACAAAGTAGTCAAGACGCAGAAGAACGATACAAAAAATATTCTGATATGTAGCAATGATGAAAGTTAGAGAAAAAGCCAACCGAAAGGTTGGCTTTTTTATTAGACAAATCAATTGTTATAAAACATATTGATTTTGTTAATGGAGTTTTCTATTTCTTTGGCTGTTGGTTTGTAATTTGGAATTGGATTGAGTTTGTCATCGTAAATTTCAAGCATTCCAGAAGGCTTTTTTTCTACTATTTTGTTGTCGTTGATAATGAAAGCGTAGTTAAGATTATCACCAACAATGTGCCAATCACGGGAGGTAGTGTCATAAATATTTTTCCCCATACTATAGTCTGATATTGGATTTTCGACGTTCAACACATTCTGGAGAATAGTTGTGCTAAAATCATAGTGTGTTGTTCTGTGTTTAAAGTCTTTTGATTCGCAATTTGGTGTGTGAACAATAAAAGGTATGTGAATTTGAGGGAGCGTATAGTTACTTCCATGTCCCCAATAATTTTTATGATTCTCATTAAACTCTTGACCGTGGTCTCCAGTGAGAATTATTACAGAATTTTCTAAAAGATTTTTTTCTTCTATTTTTGAAAGGACTATTCCAATAAGAGAATCAACCGCGTTGATTTGGTTACAATACATATTCCAATAAGGAGTTGGTTCAAAATCATTGTTAAGTTGCATATAATCGGCAAAATCCCACGATGGAGAAAATTTTCTAGGCAGTTCTTCAGGCAAACTAAAGCAATGAGCCAAATCATAGAATAGGAAAGCGAAGAATGGCTTTGTATTCGAACTATCAATAAAATCTAAGAAATTTTTAGTTATTTGACAATCTCTATCATATACTCGTTCTCCCTCTGTTTCTGTGGTAATTCCAGGCGTTTTATGAAATATAAGTTTTGCAAAGTTAGGATTGTGGAGTGTTGAACTTGGGAATGTTCTAATAACATAATTCTGACGATTGAGTTCATCAATTAAAACTGGCGTTGTACCTGTTATATCAAAATCTTTCCAGTAGTATGATGAAATGCCAAAGAACATTCCAAAAATGCTTCCTCGCGTACCATTGCTACTACTTAAATGATTAGAAAATCGTTCACATTTTCTCGAAAAATTGGTAATGTTTGGTAAAATAGTATCATTGAAAGTGCGGTAATTCCAAGAATCAATGGCGATAAGAATGATGTTCTTTGAACCATTTTTATGTGAAATAATAGGAGATTTTGGATAGGAAAAATCGGTTTGTTTGCCAAAATCAGCACGCAATAAATCATCTGGAGAAACTATTCCAAGATTCATCATTAGTCGAGTGGCAGTTACAGGAAAATAATACGGAAGATGCGGTGCACTTTTTATGACAGATTGCTTCTGGGCAACGGCAGAATATGCGTGGATAAAATTTGAAGAAAATAGCGTTACTATAAAAATGATAAGTGAAGTCAAAAAGAACATTTTATTGACCTTGCAGATAATTTTTTTGCAAAACAATTGTAGGAGTATGTTCCCAATGACCAATGCGAACGAAATTAAACCAACTTTTAGGTAAAGTTCTGTATTGAATTGAAAGATTTCATCGCTTCCTTCGCCAAAAAACATACTAATTATGAGTCCATTGATATGGAATCGATAGAGTGAAAATACGTAACTATTGATAAATATCAATATTTCGAAAAAAGATGTAAGAGCAATATGAATAATATTAGGAATGACATCTTTTTTGCAAATGATAGCAGAGATAACGTAAATTACATAGGGAATAGTAGCGAATAAAGTTGCGTGAGAAATAGCAGCACCAATGTAGAAAACATAACCCAAAAAATCCATATTTTCATTTTGTGGACTATTGGTTAAGTACAAAAAGAATTGTACTGCCATTACAAGGGCAGTACAACAAAAATATGGAAAACTCTTTTGTAAGATAAATTTAAGCTTCATACGTATCTTACGTAATAATATTAGTAATGTATTGACTATTTTGTTATATATTTTTCGCGTAGATAGTCAGTACAATCTTTAAAAGTTGGGAATGTTTTATCTTCTGGGATTATACCTGGAATAATGTTCAATTTTGTCATCATTTTGTATGGCTGAGGTTGAATGATGGTCATCAAAACTTCCTTGCCGCTATTTTGTAAATCTTTAACGGCAGTTTCCATTGCATACAATCCAGATTGATCCATAAACGATACTCGTTTCATACGGATAATAACTGTTTCAACATCGTCGGGAACGGTATGCATAATTTCGTTGAAACGAGTGATGGTTCCAAAGAAAACTGGACCATCAAGACGTTGAATAAACACTTTGTGTCGAACTTCTTCAGGAAATGTATCCTCATCGGCCCATGGTGTACCAGCATCAAATTTGGGATTATGTTCTTGCAATTCTGTTGAGGTATAGGCATTTTCAACGTAATCGCTTGCGCGTTTCATAAATAAAACACATGCTATAACCATTCCAATACCAACTGCCGTAAGTAAGTCAACAAAGACAGTCATTAGTAAAACAATAATCAACACAAAAGCATCTGATTTTGGAATTCGGAATAAATCTTTTGATCCTTTAAAATCAATAATTCCTGCTCCAACGGTAATAAGTATACCAGCCAGCACTGAAAGAGGAACAAAACGAACAATAGAACCCAAGCCAAGTAAAATAGCTAACAAGAATATAGAATGAATCATTCCTGATATTTGTGAACGACCACCACTTTTTACGTTTACAACAGTACGCATTGTTGCTCCTGCTCCGCTGATACCACAAAACATTGATGCTATTCCGTTTCCAATACCTTGTCCAATCAGTTCTTGATTGCTATCGTGTTTTGTCTTTGTAATATTATCAGCAACAACAGATGTTAACAACGTATCAATTGATCCAAGACCAGCTAAAGTCAATCCAGGAATAACCGATGATTTGAGAATTGTACCCCAATCAACATCCGTTAAGTCAATACCATCTTTTAAGAAAAATGGCATAGGAAAACCTGAAGGAATTTCACCAATAGTAAGAGTTTCGGGAAAGTCGTTGATAAATAAGGATACAATCGTCATTGCAATTAGAGCAACTAATGTTGCAGGTATTTTTTTCGTAATGTATGGGAACAAATAAATGATAGCAATTGTTCCAAGTCCAAGTAGTAGAGCAGAAAGAGAAATACCATTTGCAATACGTTCTGGAAATTCCATAACCATATCAACAACTAAAACGGGAGATTTTAATCCTATAAGTGGATAAATTTGTTGAAGAATAATGATAATACCAATACCACTCATAAAACCCGAAAGAACTGGATAAGGTATGTAGCGAATATATTTCCCTATTTTACAAATCCCGAACAAAATTTGGAATAATCCACAAAATATACCAGCCAACGACATTGATAAAATGATTGTTGGTAATGCCGATTCAAAATTCGCACCCGTTGCTTGTTGCGATGCCCAAATACCTGAAATTAAAGAGGCTGTAATTACCGTCATTGGTCCTGTTGGACCGCTAATTTGAGAATGTGTACCACCAAAAAGTGCTGCAAAAAATCCGAGCATTGTAGCTCCAACTAACCCTGCAAATGCTCCAACTGCACTTGCAGAAGGATCTGTTATGCCACCAAATGCTTGAATTCCAAAAGCCAAAGCCAAAGGTAACGCAACAATACCAGCAGTTATTCCGCCAAAAATATCACCTTTAATGTTGTTTGTTGATATAAAAGACATAGAGAGTTAAGAATTAAGAGTTAAGAATTAAGAGTTCCTTCATGAGAAGATATCTCTATATATGGTTCTCAAAAAGGCGTGCAAAAGTACATAATTTTTCTATTTGCAAGGATTTTGAAAGTAAAAAAGTGGATTTCTTATATCTTTGCAAAAAATAAATATACAACAATGACAAAAACACTTCCTTTTAGCAAAGAAAAAATTCAAAATATCACACATCAGTATCCAACGCCGTTTCACATTTATGATGAAAAGGCTTTTATTGAAAATGCAGAAGAACTGAAAAAAGCTTTTGCATGGAATGAAGGCTTCCACGAATTCTTTGCTGTTAAGGCGACTCCAAATCCATATTTGATAAAACTTTTGCAACAACATGGTTTTGGTTGCGATTGTAGTTCATATCCAGAATTGTTGATTTCGGAACAAGTTGGAAATTGTGGTGAAAATATAATGTTCACATCAAACGACACTGGCGGCTACGAATTCCAAAAAGCAATGGAATTGGGTGCAATTATCAATCTTGACGATGTTTCGCATGTTGATTATTTGGAGAAAGTTGCTGGTCTGCCTAATTTGGTTTCGTTCCGCTACAATCCTGGTAATTTGAAGTCGGGGAATGCAATTATCGGGAATCCCGAAGAAGCAAAATATGGTTGTATGGAAAATCAACTTTTTGAGGGCTACAAAAAGTTGATGGACAAAGGCGTAAAACGGTTCGGAATTCATACAATGGTAGCTTCCAACGAGTTAAATGAAGAATATTTTGCTGAAACTGCACGAATTCTTTTTAACCTTATGGTTAAGTTGAATAAGCAACTTGGAATAAAATTTGATTTCGTGAATCTTGGTGGCGGCCTTGGGATTCCGTATCGTCCAGAACAAAAGAAACTTGATGTTTTCAAAATTAGCGAAGGAATTCGCAAAGAATATGAGTCAATATTGGTTCCAAACGGACTTGCTCCAGTAAAATTATATTTGGAATCTGGTCGTTTTATAATGGGGCCTTATGGCTATTTGATAACAACAGTTCGTCATTTGAAACATACGTTCCGCGACTACGTTGGTTGCGATGCAAGTATGAACAATTTGATGCGCCCAGGAATGTATGGAGCGTATCATCATATCACTGTCTTGGGAAAAGAAAATCAGCCATGCGACCATGTTTACGACGTAACTGGTTCATTGTGCGAAAACAACGATAAATTTGCTATTCAACGTAATTTACCAGAAGTTGAAATTGGCGACATAATTGCCATTCACGATGCTGGAGCTCACGGACACGCAATGGGATTCAACTATAACGGAAAACTTCGCTCTGCGGAATTGTTGCTTCGCACCGATGGTTCGATAAAAATGATTCGTCGTGCCGAAACTATTGAAGATTATTTTGCAACTTTGGATTTCTCGGGAGTGAAGGATTTTAAGTAAATTTTTGTTTCTTTGTAATTATGATAATTCAAACTCGAAACATACAAAAATCGTTTGGAAACCTTCAGGTTTTGAAAGGGATAGATTTTGATGTTGAAAGTGGAGAAATTGTGTCAATTGTTGGTAAAAGTGGCGCAGGGAAAACGACATTTTTACAGATTATGGGTACGTTGCTGGGAGCTGACGAAGGTGATGTACAAATTTTGGATACGAATATTCGGAATTTGAAGGAAAAGGAACTCGCAAAGTTTAGAAATGAACATATCGGCTTTGTGTTTCAATTTCATCAATTATTGCCAGAATTTACAGCATTAGAAAACGTGTGTTTACCATCATTGTTACAAGGTAAAAGTTTGAAACAATCGGAGACACGAGCGAAGGAATTGTTGGATTTCTTGAATTTATCATCTCGAATGACACATAAACCTTCGGAATTGTCTGGGGGAGAGCAACAACGAGTTGCTGTTGCGCGTGCAATAATGAATAATCCAGCAGTGGTTTTTGCAGATGAACCATCTGGGAATCTTGATTCGCATAACAAATCGGAATTACACGAATTGATACTTCGACTTCGGGATATGTTTCACCAAACATTTGTCATTGTAACGCACGATGATAATCTTGCTGCAATATCGGATAGAGTTGTAATTATGGAAGATGGAAAAATAGTAGCAAATGGCAAATAATAAGGCAAAAATATCGAGAAAGGAACGTCGTTCACGGTTACGTGCAAAGTATATGTTGACCATAATGAACGAGAAGACGTTTGCTCGTATCTTTTCGTTACGTTTGTCCATTTTGAATGTTTTTACCGTTATTTCAATACTTGCAATAATTCTAATAGCTGTAGTTTATCTTGTTATTGCATACACACCTTTAAAGGAGTACATTATTCCAAATTATCCAGTTTTTGAAGAACGTGAAAAGTTGGAAAAAAATGCCGAGTTAGTTGATTCTTTGGAGTATCAAATGAAGTTATACACGCAGAAGATGCAGATTTTGCAGACAATTCTTACGGGCGATACTCCAGCAGATTATGATAATATAGATTCAATTGTTACGGCTTCTAATGTCAACTATGATAATTTGAATTTTGATATTTCTCCTGCAGATTCCCTTATGCGTATGGAAATACAAGAGAATGAAGCTCTTAATGTGAATTTCCGTTCAAATACAGCAGGAATACGAATAGAAAATTTGTTTTTCTATCCTCCTGTAAATGGAGTTGTTTCAAGCAATTTTAGCGATGGACATTATGGAACAGATGTCGTTGCGGCAGAAAATAGTATTATACATTCGGTATTAGATGGAACTGTCATTTTGGATTCGTGGACAGTGGAAACGGGTTACACAATTATAGTTCAGCATAGTAACGATTTTATATCGGTGTATAAGCACAACGCAAAACTTTTGAAAAAGACAGGAGATCGTGTTATTGCAGGGGAAGGTATTGCACTTTTGGGAAATTCGGGAAGTCTTACGTTGGGTCCACATTTACATTTTGAATTGTGGTACGAAGGGAAACCTGTAAACTCAGAAAATTATATAGTATATTAGTATGGCGATTTTACTTCACGAAGGTTTAATAGTAAATGAAAACGAACAATTTCAAGGTAGTATTTTGATTGAAAATGAATATATTACTGAAATTTTTCGAGGTGAAGTTCCCGATTCTGTAAAACAAAATTCTGAAGTCGTTTCTTGTAAAGGAAAGTTTATAATTCCTGGTGTAATTGACGATCAAGTTCATTTTCGTGAACCTGGATTGACACACAAAGCTACAATTGCAACGGAATCTCGTGCGGCTCTCGCTGGTGGCGTTACCACGTTTATGGATATGCCAAATGTGGCTCCACAAACAACAACAATCGAAAATCTTGAAAATAAACTTACAATAGCTTCGGAAACGGCTTTTGCAAATTATGCGTTTTATTTTGGTGCAACCAATACAAATATAGACCAATTGCGCGCTTTGGATACAAGTATAGCCTGTGGGGTGAAGGTTTTTATGGGTTCAAGTACTGGAAATATGCTCGTTGATGACGAAGATACATTGAAGAAAATCTTTTCCGAAACAAAAATTCCTGTTGCTGTTCATTGCGAAGACGAGTTAACAATAAAGGCAAATCTTGCAAATTATATGGCCCAATTTGGCGACAATATTCCATTTGAATGTCATCCAAAAATTCGTAGTAACGAGGCTTGCTATAAATCAACGAAAAAAGCGATAGAGTTGGCGAAACAATGCGATACTCAATTGCACGTTTTGCATCTTTCTACGGCAGAAGAAATGGACTTATTTGCAACCGAAGAAATACGAAATAAGAGAGTAACAGCCGAAGTATGCGTGCATCATTTGTGGTTTACCGACAAAAATTATGCAGAAAAAGGTGCTTTTATAAAATGTAATCCTGCTATAAAATTAGAAAAAGATAGAAATGCACTCCGTCAAGCTCTTGCTGATGGAAGAATTGATGTGATTGCAACTGACCACGCACCGCATACGGTTGACGAAAAACTTCGTCCATATACAAAATCGGCTTCGGGAATGCCGTTGATTCAACATTCATTGCTGGTTATGCTTGAATTGTACAAGCAAGGCGTTGTTTCTTTGCCATTGATTGTCAAAAAAATGTGTCACAATCCAGCAGAATTGTTTGGCATTTACCACCGTGGTTATATCAGGAAAAATTATTTTGCCGATTTGGTAATCGTTGATTTACATCAAGATACGAAAGTTGATAAAGAAACGATTTTATATAAATGTGGTTGGTCTCCGCTCGAAGGCACGACGTTTTCATCAAAAATAGAAAAAACTTTTTTGAATGGTGCGTGTGTGTATTCAAATGGGATTATTGCTGATATACGAAAAGCACAACAAGTAACGTTTAAACACTAAAATTATAAAAATGAAGAAAGTATTATTAGTCGTAGGATTTTTGTTTTGTCTTAATCCAATTTTTGCAGACGAAGGAATGTGGTTGCTCACTATGCTTGATAAATTAGGCATAGAACAAAAAGGTTGTAAACTTACGCCAGAACAAATATATAGCATAAATCATTCATCATTGAAAGATGCTGTTTTAGGTCTTGGAGAAATGGATAGCCCATATAATTTTTTCTGTACATCGGAATTGGTGTCTGCTGAAGGTTTGGCGCTTACAAATTATCATTGTGGTTTTGAAATGATACAAAAGCATACAAGTCTTACAAATAACTATATTGATAATGGTTTTTGGGCAAAAAATAGAGAAGAAGAATTGCCAAATGATGGATATGTTGCTTCGCGAATGGTGGCAATGTTCGATATAACAGAACGAGTGTTGTCTGCATTAAATGCGGGAAAAGACACAACTGAGTCTCTCAAGAACGAAGATAATGAAGACGAAGTTCCTACATCTCTTACAACGGTTATTAGTGAAATAAAGAAAAGTGTGACAGACACATGTGGGTATGTTCCTTCTGTGAAGTCATTTTTTGAGGGCAATCAATATTTCTTGTTTCTCTACGAAACGTATAAAGATGTTCGTTTGGTTGGAGCGCCACCTCGTACTATCGGAAAGTTTGGAGATGAAACTGACAATTGGATTTGGCCACGTCACACAGGCGATTTTTGCGTACTTCGTATTTATACAGATGATTTAGGTTTACCAGCAGAGTATTCTACTCGGAATAAGCCACTTTCATCAAAACATTTTCTTCCTATTTCCTTGAAAGGTGTGGAAGAGGGTGATTATGCTATGGTTATGGGATTTCCAGGTACAACTAATCGGTATTATTGTGCAAGTGCTGTGGAATATTTTCAACAAATGGACAATATCACAATGAAATTGATTGGAGATGTTTCGCTTGCCGTGTACAAGAAATATATGAATGCTGATAGCCTTATTCGTATAAAATATGCATCGAAATATGATAATTTGAGTAACTACTGGAAATATAGCATAGGACAAAAGAAAGGAATTCAAAATTTACAGGTAGTTGCCAAAAAACGAGCACAAGAAGATTCGTTGTTAAAATGGATACAGGCTGATTCTAATAGAATCGCAAAATATGGTCAAATGCTTGATACAATGGATAGTTTCTATCACAACAATGCAATTTATAATGGCTTTTTTGACTTATTGAATATTGGAATGTTGAATAATGTTGAATCGTTTATGTTTTCGTACGGCTGTATTGATTTCCTTGATGCAATGGAGTCAGGAGATCCTGTTGCTTTGAAAACTGTTGAGGTCGCATTAAAAGATAAAGCAAAGAAATATTTTAAAGATTATGATGCTTCGGTTGACAAAGCCCAATTTGTAGAATTGACGTATGCTGCGTGGTATAATATGAATTACAATATCTATTCGCATCCAAAATTTATTTTGATGAAAAAATATAAAGGTAATGTACAGAAATATGCCGATATGGTATGGTCAAAATCAATATTTACCGATGAAAAACGCTTTTATGAATACTTGGAAAACCCAAGTTACAAACGATTTGTTTCTGACCCCATGTTTGAATTGTTGCGATATACATTGTCTATCTATTTTAATATGAGAGACTCAATAGATACTCCAGAAATAGATTCGTTAAATACTAAGTATGTTGCTGCAATTTTGGAAATGAATAAAGATTCATTGTTGTATCCTGATGCAAATTCAACAATGCGATTAACTTATGGATATGTTGGTAGTTATGAACCAAAAGATGGAATGTCGTATCATTATTACACAACATTGAAAGGTGTATTGGAGAAGAAAGATGATAAAAACCCAGAGTTTCAAGTGCCAGAAAAATTAGAGGAGTTGTATAACAACAAGGATTTTGGTCAATATGCCGATAAAAATGGAGAAATGCCTGTTTGCTTCATAACCAACAACGACATAACTGGTGGAAATTCGGGAAGTCCAGTTATGAATGCAAATGGAGAATTGATAGGACTTGCATTCGATGGAAATTGGGAAGCTATGAGTGGCGATATTATTTATGAACCAAAGTTGCAACGAACAATTGCCGTTGATATTCGATACGTTTTGTTTATTATTGACAAATTTGCTGGTGCAGGTTATTTACTTGACGAAATGACAATTGTACAATAGAAATGCAATGATTTGCGTTTTGTTGTTGAAAAAACATCGTGATGAGGTCTGTAATAATAACATTCGGAGTGATTTGTTTCGCAATGAACTCAATCGCACAAAATAAACAATGCGCTGGAGGAGATATTTGTAATTGGGATTACAATAAAAAAGCAGCAGTCGTTCTTACGTTTGATGATTGGACTCCAGGACAGTTTCCGCTTGTTGTTCCTACGTTGAAGAAAAACAAAATGGTTGCAACTTTTTTCCCAATTCTTTCAAATGTAGAAAGGTCTGAATTAGGTTGGAAAGCAATTCAAACGGCACAAAAGAATGGAAATGAAATTGGGAATCATTCGTTAACGCATCCCGATTTGACGAAATTATCGGACGGGGACTTACAAAACGAAATTCGAACGCCACAAGAAGAAACTGAAAAAAACGTGCCGAACAATAAAGTTATTTCTTTTGCGTATCCGTATGGAGCAGGTGCTGATAACCAACGAGTGATAGATTCGCTTCGTAGCAGTGGTCATTTAGGAGCTAGAAGTGTGTGGGGAATATCAAATTATTCGTACAATTTTGCTCAAACCGATGACGATTATTATCGTATTCAAATATATGGAATGAATGAGCGAACAAAAAATGCTCAATTCTTTTCGGAAGTTGAAAAAACAATTGCAGGAGGAGGTTTAATAACCTTTCTATATCACAGTGTTGACGACGATTTAGGCTCATGTAACGATACGTGGTATGCTCAAGTAAAATTTGATTCGTTGAAAGAACAAATACGTTTTTTGAAAAAGCAAAAAGTTTGGGTAACAACATTTGGAAACGCAATTTTGTACCATCGCGAAGCTCGTTCAGCAAGTTTGTATGAGTTATACAATCAGGTTGGTGAAGGTCGTTTTTTTGAATTGATTATTCCAGATGAGACTTTTTTGCAACATGTTGATTCTTCGTTGTTTGTCCCTCTTTCGGTAATTGTGTATAAAAATAATGAGGAATCGTATTCGTCAGTGTTTCAGGGCGAAACAAAAATTCCAATTGATGTTCAAACCGAACGGTATGTCCAGTTTCGAGTGAAACCTAATAGCGGTGTGATTGTGGTAAAATAAAAAAGGCAACTCAAACGAGTTGCCTTTTTGCTTGTTTCGCATTGTTAACTAATCGTAGTATTCAAATGTGTAAGTATCGCCATCAAAAACCATTTTTGATGGACGACCTTTTTCGTCAAGAGTGGTGGTAATTACTGCTACGCCACTATAAGATGATTTGTAGGAACTTGGTATATTGTTACTGATGTTTTTCATGAATTGACTTGTATAAATAAAGTACTCTTCTTCTAACCATAATGCGAAATCAATATTGGTATTGTTTTTTACATCTGAATAAATAAATTGTTCGTCTCCATCATATAGTGTGATGTTGTTATTTTCCCAACCTAAAATTGTAGAATAAAAATAATGTTCATCTCTATACATTATTGATGATAACTTCCCAGCTTCAAATTCAAATATTTCAGAATCTTTATACCATTCATATTCTTCCTCATCATAGAAACTAGATTCTATTTTTGAAATGACATTATTTGAAGCATCCATAGTTATTACCGCAGAGAAATCATTATCACCAGATACGTTGATGGAACTTGCAGAAGCATAGGAGAATTTATACCAACGGGAATTCTTTTTTTCGTTTTCTGATGTATATGTTACTTTTGAAAGTTTGTTGTTTTCATAAGTGAAGGTAACTTTATCAAAATCTCCGTCAGATTCGGTACAAGTAATACTTTTTACATTATACACTTTGTCTTTGCTTTCTTTTGAATCATCATCATCGCTACCGCAACCTGTGAATGCAAATATTGCCACAATGGCACTACTTAAGAAATAAATTATTTTTTTCATTTTGATTTTATTTAGTTAAACAAATTATGATTTTACTGTTGTCAATGAATTTTGCGTTTCTGTAAAAAATTATTTTACAAAAGTAAATAAAATTTTCACATGCGCAAATCTTTATGACATTAAGTAAAGAAATACTTTCGTTTTTGTTGTAAATCTTTTACAACTTTAATCATTATGAACATAGAAGAATTACATATTGGAGATTGGATACGTAAGGTTGCTGTACAACAGAATGTTACGGTTGCTGAATTAGCGAGAAAACTTGGATTGTCTCGTCAAAATTTAACGAATAAATTAAAAAATGATTCGTGGGATGTGAAAGAATTATTTGCGGTGTCGCAAGAGTTACAATATAATTTCTTTTCCCCATTTGTAACTTCTCCGGAAAAGCATCAAGAAAAGAAGTTCGTACTTCAACTTGAAGTAGATGAACATAAAATTCCAGAAATTCTTCGTCTTATTGGAAATCAAAATTTGACAAATCTTGTCAAATAAATTTTGCAAATTTGTTAAAATGCTTCGCGCATGGTCATGTACAATCCAGAATCGTGGAAACTACCAATGGCATAATCCAATCGCAAATTTATATGGTTGCGCGTGTCGCTTTGAAAGCGCAGACCAGCACCAACAATGTATTTTATGTGGTCAACTCGGAAATTAGACACATCATCGTACGTGTTTCCCATTCCACCAAATGCAACTATGGCACATCGTCTAAATAAACTCTGGCGAAATTCACATTGTGCATAATATGCGTTTTTGTCTATGTACATATATTTATTTGACAATCCACGCATTCGTGTTTGTCCTCCCAATTGATATAAACTATAAAATGGCATTTCGCCTTCGCTTATTCCGCTAAATACTTGTAGTCCCAGAACCAATCGTTTGTAAATTGTAAAGTATTTTCGTACATCAATGTCAAAGCAATAGAACGAATATGCGTCTTTGCTGTGAGGTGCGAAATATTTTATGCCAAATGTGATGTATTCGCCATTTGTAGGATAGTTTACGTTGTCGCGTCGGTCGTATGTAAAATGTGGACCAAGTCCCAGTAGAAGATGATTTCTTTGTTCTGGAAGTTCAAGACCATGGCTATTTATTTCGTCTGTAGAATATGACCTATATGACATATCAAACACAAAACCTAAATAGCAAGTAGAGGATAATTCTTTTGAAACATTTCCACTCACTCGTAAATCTTTAATATCAAATTTTAATGGGTCAGTATTAAGTGTGTCATTCCCAATACCATAGAATTTGTCTGGCGAAATTTGGAATTGTACTAACGTATTGATAACAATGCCGTGTTTTGCATAAATCATCATAGTTGAATTTAAATTCAACCAGTTTTTTGTTGAATATGTAGCAGAAGTGGAAATAGATGTTGGTCTATAAAAACGAATCAATTTTTTTTCGCTTGTTTTTGGCGTGAACGAAACGAGAGAAAGTAGTCCAAGAGATAGTCCACTTGCAGGGTCAAGCCCCATAGAAGGATAGTATTTTACTGACATTCTGCCGTGGTTGTACTCAAAATGGCTCATCACTTTATCAATAAATGAGAGTGTAGTATCTTGACTTGTGTTAGTTGACTGTACGGTTGAATCTTGAGTAAGAACAATGTCATTAGTTGAGGTGGTGTCAGTCCCTTGTGCAAAAGCACCGAACGAAAAGAGGGAAAGTAAAATAACGAAAAGAAACCTCATATAAAAGATGACACATTTTTTTGCAAATAACGTAAAAAGGTGCGGATATTGAGAAAGAATTGGACAAAAAAAAGGATGAACTTTGCAATTCATCCTTTGTCGGGGTAACAGGATTCGAACCTGTGACCTCTTGGTCCCAAACCAAGCATACTAACCGGACTGTACTATACCCCGATTTGACGATGCAAAAGTACGTGTATTTTTAATAAAAGCAAATTTTTTTTAATTTTTTTCATCTACATTTGACGAAAAATTGGAGCTATGCAATTTGAAGAATTTTTGAAGACCGATGAAATTATGCTTCGAGCTTTGGAACCATCGGATGTTGATATTCTTTATTTGTGGGAAAACAACACAAAAATTTGGAATATCAGTTCAACGCTTACACCATACTCAAAAAAAACTTTAACAGAGTATATTGAATCTTCGCAATATGATATTTACACGTGTAAGCAACTTCGTTTGATGATAGAACTATGTTCATCAAAACAAACGGTAGGGACAATTGATTTATATGATTTTGATGCACATAATCGTCGTGCTGGAATTGGAATCTTTGTTGCTGAAGAATTTCAAAATCAAAAAATTGCAACGAAAGCATTAGATTGTCTTTTGAGATATTGTAAGTCAATGCTTTTATTGCATCAGGTGTATGTTGAGGTTCCTAAAAACAATAACGCAAGTATGCAATTGTTTCTGAGTTCGGGATTTAATGTCGTTGGAACCAAAAAAGATTGGCTTGTGAGCGATGACACTTTTGTTGACGTTGTTGTTATGCAAAAGATTTTTTGAGAGGTAGTCAGGAATCAGTAAATAGTTTTTATTTCTTGCCATCTCATAAATGACAGCCAAAATTTAACATTAGGTTAACATAGATTAACATTGAGGTAACATACGCCATATACTTTTGTAGTATAAATTTAGTGTATGAATATATTATCGATTTTCTCAATTTTATTGGTTGCAATAGGTGCCTTAGGCATTTTTTTGTATGGAATGAAGCTAATGAGTGATAGCTTGCAGAAGATTGCAGGTAGTAAAATGCGTACCATTCTTGCAAAAATGACCGATAAGCCAATTCGTGGAATTTTAACAGGAACGGTTGTAACAGCGGCAATTCAGTCTTCATCGGCAACAACGGTTATGGTCGTAAGTTTTGTTAACGCAGGTTTGTTGTCGCTTGCTGGTGCAATAGCTGTTATTATGGGAGCTAATATAGGAACAACGGTTACCGCTTGGATTATTTCTCTTTTTGGTTTGGGAGAATCTTCTGGAGCATTGAATTTCCCATTGATGGCGGTTGCCATTGCACTTCCAATGCTATTGATGAAAAAGGAAAAGTTACATTCAATAAGTGAGTTTATAATTGGGTTAGCATTGTTGCTTATTGGTTTGAATTTCTTACAAAATGCAATGCCGAATTTGGAAGAATATCCAAATTTTCTTGAAGCAATTGCGCGTCTTTCAAACTATGGATATATTTCAATATTATTGTTTATTATAATAGGGGCATTACTTACGTGTGTTGTTCAGGCGAGTGCAGCAATGATGGCTATCACGTTGGTTATGTGTTACAAGGGTTGGATAGGGTTTGATGTAGCGGTAGCATTGGTTATGGGACAGAATATTGGAACAACCATTACGGCGAATTTAGCAGCTATGGTGGCAAATGCTATGGCAAAAAAGGCTGCTCGAGCCCATTTGGTTTTCAATGTGTTGGGTGTTATTATATCTTTGGTTGTTTTCTATCCATTGATGTCGCTTATTGCAAAGATGACATTGGGTTTTATAGGATCAAGCCCATATATAATGCCAGGAGAATCTGGATATGATCCGAATTCAATACCTCTTGCGTTATCAATTTTCCATACGTTTTTTAATGTTGTCAACACGTTGATTTTGGTATGGTTCATTCCTCAAATTATTAAAATTGTAGAATGGATGGTGAAAACAGCAGAAGAGGATGAAGAAACATTCAAATTGAAGTATATACCAGTTCATTTTATGAATACGTCGGAACTTGACATTGAAAGTGCGCAACAAGAAATACAATTGTTCTCAAAGCGTGTACTCAAAATGTACGATTTTTTGCCTGAAATGTCGAATGCAAAAACAGAAGATGCGTTTACGGAATATTTGGAACGAGTTTCAAAATATGAGGGAATAACTGACAGAATGGAAATTGAAATTGCAAAATTCTTGACGCATATTTCAGAAACAGTTTCAAGTAAAGAAGGTTCCAAAAAAATTAGTTCAATGTTGCGTATAATTGATAATTTAGAAAGTATAGGAGATAGTATTTATCATATTTCCATAATGAAGAAGAGTCAACGAGAGCAAAATATAAAGTTTGGACAAATTAACGAAGGTCATTTGCAAACAATGTTCAATCACGTGCATAGAGCATTGGAGATTATGCACGATAATTTGAGTAAAAATTACGATGATGTAGATATTTCTTCTGCATATCAAATGGAAGAAACAGTTAACGAATATAGAAATTTGCTTCGAGATGCACATGTGGAAGCTATAAAATCGGGAGACTACACATACGAAGTTGGAACACTTTATAGCAGTATGTATGCGTTATACGAAAAGATAGGCGATTTTGTAATCAACGTATCACAAGCAATAGAAAAATCACAGGAAGTTACACCAGCACCAGTTATAGAAGCTTAAACCTATGTACGATTTGTTATTACAAAAGAAAAAGCAATTGGCGTTGCTGATTGACCCAGACAAGCATTCCGATGACTCTCTTTGCGTAGTTGCACAATCTGCACAAAAGGAAGGTGTTAATTTTGTTTTCGTTGGTGGTAGTTTGGTAACTACAAGCACTTCGCATGCAATAACAATTATCAAAGAGCATTATTTCGGTCCTGTGATATTGTTTCCTGGCAATGCCAATCAGGTGAGTGCAAATGCTGATGCAATTTTGTTCCTTTCTCTTATTTCTGGTCGTAATGCCGATTTTTTGATTGGAAATCAAGTTCTTTCTGCTCCAATAATCAAAAGTGCAAAACTCGAAGCTATTCCAACGGGATATATTTTAATTGATTGCGGGAAAACGACATCGGTAGAATATATGAGTAATACCCGTCCAATTCCTTACAATAAGCCTGATATTGCTGTTGCAACTGCGTTGGCTGGGGAAATGTTAGGATTAAAAACTTTATATCTTGAGGGTGGTAGTGGCGCAATGTCATTTGTCAATCCAGAAATAATTACTCGAGTAAAACAAGTATGTTCTATTCCAATTATTGTTGGAGGCGGAATAAAAACACCTGAAGCATTACAAAAAGTGTTTGATTGTGGTGCAGACATTGCCGTGATAGGAACTATTATTGAAAAAGATCCTCAACTTTTGTCGGAAATGATGAAAGTGGCGAAAGGATATTGATTATTATTCTTCAAGAATAAATATTCCACTTGGACGACACGAACCATTAGGTTGTGTTACACCATTCCATTTCGTTCCATCGTCAAATATGGCAGTAATTTTCCACAGGTATTTTCCTCGTGGGAGCGATGTTCCGCGATATTTACCGTCCCATCCAACTGTTGGCTTCCCATTTGATAATTCGGTCGTTTCCCAAATTTTTTCGTTTCGAGCATTGTAAATTTCTAAACGATACGAGCGGAGGTCTGAGTTTGTTAGAGGCATAAAGTATTTTCCACTACCAGGAGTGAATTTTGAAGGAACAACAATAAAGTTTTTATTGAAATCTATTTCCTTTTGAATTGTACTTACGCATCTATTTTTATCAGTTATGGTCAAAACGACGAAAGAACTTCCAGAACCAGAAGCGGTATGTTGAACAATAGGATCGTTATATTCAACACCTTCAATATTCCATTCGTACGAATATCCTTTTCGTTGGGTTTCTGTAAATGCAAATTCATATTCTGATTCTCCCATAGGATACACTTCAAAATCAATTTTTGGTTGTGGATATATCACAATAGGCAATGATGTTTGTGATTTGCAACCAGTTATGTTGTTTATTTTTGTAACAAACAATGTGTCTTTCCCGCTTTTTGTCCAATCTACGTTGATGTATTTATTACCAATCTGGTCAATTGGATTGTTTTGAGATTCCCACAAGTATGAAATTTCTTTGTTAATGGTTTCGTCAACGTAGTAGAGTTGTTTTTCAGAACCTTGGCAAACTTTCGTTTTCCCCTTAATAGTCGGCGTTGCGACAGATTCAACTTTGACAGTATAATTGAATATTTTTTCTTGTTTGTCAACTCTTACAATTGCTGTAATTGTTTGTTCTCCAGATTCTTGCCAAATAATAGAAATATTATGTCCTGCAGCAGAATTTTTCTTTGCTGCTTTTGGTAGATTCCATTTAACGTCAGCGTGGACAGTTAAACCCTCTAAGGTATATGTTGAAGCAATATTTTCACAAATAGATTTGTTCCCAGTGATTTTTGCGTGAGACCAGTCAATTGTTGCTGTTTCAATCTCTTTCCCTTTCTTTTTTTGACTATTTTGGGGATCTTTTGAATTATAATTTTCCGAGGAAATAGAAAAATCATCAGCATTAGTATTTCCGTTGAATCTTTCTTCTATTTGTGAATCATTAGAAGCGAATTGTTTGTTTGACAATGATTCTTCAGATGTGAAGTCTTCGGCAAACATTTGTTCTTCATTTTCAAAATCATTTGATTGATTTTTGTCAGTTTTTGCGAAGACAGATTCTTTTTGTTTTAGTTCTGCTTTGTTATCGTTATGAGAAGAACGAAGAAATTGAAATGCTGAAATTCCTAAAATAGCAGAGAGTATTGATGCATAATAGACATTGAATGTATTGAATTTGAACGTAAGGAAAGATCGCCAAGCCAATGCTGTAGAAATTTTCTTCCAAATTGATGCAGACGGCTCAACACTGGCGTTTTGGAATGCAGTTTGATACACACCTTCAACATTTTGGTGGTCGAGGTTTGATTCCAAACGACTCCAAATGTCTTTAGATGGCAGAACTTCGGCATCTTTAAATGTGTCGGAAAACAACTGTTCTATGTCTTGTTCGTTATTCTGCATTAGTTTGTTTTATCTTACTTAATTCATTCAATTTTTCTTGGAGCATTTTTTTTGCTCTGTGATATTGTGTTTTTATTGTTGAAACATCTATTCCTAAAGTTTCCGAAATTTCCTTGTGTTTGAAACCTTCAATGGCGAACATATTAAAAACTACTCTATATGTGTCTGGTAATGTTTGAATCACATTCGTCAGCTCTTCGGTTGAAAATTCTGAGTCTTTATAATCAAATGTTTCTATTTCTGTTTCGTTAATTTCTTCAATATTTTGTTGTTCGTTGTACTTTTTATTTTGGTAATAATGAGTTATAGAGGTGTTTACCATTATTCGTCGAATCCAACCTTCAAAAGAACCTTCGTTTGAAAATTGGTCTATTTTGGAGAAAACTTTTAGAAATCCGTCTTGTAAAATGTCGGCTGCATCGTCTTTGCCGTTTGCGTAACGCAGACAAACCGCAAACATTCGCGCTGCAAATTTGTCATACAAGGCTTTTTGCATCTTCCTGTCATTCCGTAAACATCCTTCTATAATTTCATCGTCTGTAAACATTATTTCCAAAATCAATTATAAGACTTGCGCAGATGCAAAAAGGTTACACAATAGAAAAAATTCATTGTCTCAAAGATATAAAATTCTTGTTTTTTACGTACAAAAAACAAAAAAGCCCGATGAATTTTTCACCGAGCTCTCTATTTATTAAGAATTTATCTTACGAATTGAAGATAGTGTTTAATGCACTTGCTAAACTAGCAACACCTTCAATAGTACCAGTTACTTTTTCAGATTGAGACAAGGTTTCAACAAGTTTAGTTTTTGCATTTTCTTTCTTTTCATTTGCGATAGTAGAAACTGCACCAGTTGCGAATTCTTTAACCCAACCTTCTTTGTCTTTGTTTTGTTTGTAATCGTTATACGATCCAAAGATTTTAACTGCCGCAGCAAGTTTAGAAACTTCATCTGTTGCAGATTGATACTCTTTAACGCCTTCGTACAAAGCTACACCGCTTGTTTCTCCAGCACTCTTGCTCTCATCATCATCGCTATCACCACAAGCAGTGAAGCAAAAAGCCATTCCAAGAACGGTCATAAGACCTAAAAGAAATTTTTTCATATCGTTTAAAATTTAATTTGTTAACTAAGAGCCTTTTAACGGATTTGAACCGTTGACCCCTTCATTACGAGTGAAGTGCTCTACCGCTGAGCTAAAAAGGCTTATTTATTTCATTGCAAAAATAAAAAAAAATCAAACCATTTATACGGAAGAGCAATTATTTTTCGGGAATAATCAATGTGTCTTTTAAGAATTGAATCAGCTCTTTACTCATGTCTTCTTGTTGTGCAGCACATGGGTGCCAATCTGCTCCTAATCCCATTGATGGTGTCATATCAAAACGAAAAACGGGATGTTTATCGCTTGAGAAGTCTGCTTGAATTTTGTCTAAAATAGGCTTAACTGCGCTTAGGGCTTCTGGTCCCATCATACTTCCAGTGAGCAAAACAATTTTTACTTTCGGATAATGGGAGAGAATGGTTTTCATTAGTTTTCGGTAGTTCTTTTCGTATGCTTCAGCGTTAAATGACGACATTTCCCATGTATCGTTCGTTCCTAAATTGATGAAAAGTATGTCGGGCGTGAATTTCGAGAAATCCCATTTATGAGGACTATCAAGCCATAATTTTTCGTAGTTGTCGGGCATACAACCATAAGCCGTTGCATAATCTTTGTCTCCGTAATTTCTGTAAATGCCAATTCCAGAACGAGCAACAACCATATAGTCCGCATCAAATGCTTGCGCGGTTCTGTAGGCAAATCCGTGGCAGAAATTTGATGTTGAATCGTTGTAAGGAGATTGGTCGGTAACTTCGGTTCCGTAGCCACAAGTAATTGAATTACCTATAAATTCAAATCGTAATTTTTTGTCAGCAGGACGCGAAACCACTGCATTGTCTTCAACTGCAAATCCGTAAAATTCAGGATTGCGAAAGATTCCTTCGGAAATTAATGTAATTGTAATGTTATGTTCCCCGTTTGATAAATTGTTGACTTGGAAATCGGAAAATTTAGAAGAACACCATTTAACTGGTTCGTTGTTGTCAACTATTATGTAATAATAGGCAACTGCGTCATTGAAATTCGCCTTAAGTGTAGTTCCTGTAAAATCAAGTGAAATAGTGCTTCCTGGATACATAAATTTTGCAGACTCTTTGTCAATTAGGAAACGTCCGTCATAGCGGATAGCAGGGTTGTTGATTGCGATATTTTGCATTGTAAGAGGGAATGGAACGGAAGTGATTGTTTGTTCTTGTGCAGTGCAGATAAACGAATTTGTCAATGAACACATAAGAAAAATGCTTCGAAAAAATTTTTTCATAGAAAATATTTAAAATTCTTTATGTGCAAATTTACACAAAACTGAATTTAATTCTTAATTCTTAATTCTTAATTCTCAATTTATTGTATGTTTGCAACAATTTAGTTGAAAATGGATTATAGGAAGATATTATCTGAGAAAAAACGTGTTGTAATAAAGATAGGAACATCGTCTTTAACATTTCCCAATGGACGTTTGAATTTACGTCGAATAGAGCACGTGACAAATGTGATTGCCGAATTGCAAAAACAGGGACGTCAGGTAGTATTGGTCTCATCTGGTGCAATTGCGGTTGGTGTTGGAAAGTTGGGTATGAAAAAACGACCAAATACAATTCCTGGGAAACAGGCTATGGCAGCAATAGGACAAGCTATTTTAGCAAAAATGTATTGTAAGTTTTTTGATAATCACAATATCAATGTTGGTCAAATTTTGATTACGTCGGATGTGATTACTAATGCAGAAAAGCATAAAAATGCCGAAAATACATTTGCAAAATTATTGGAAGTTGGTGCTGTCCCAATTGTCAACGAAAATGATACCGTTTCGACCGATGAGATAGAAATTGGCGACAATGATACGTTATCGGCTATGGTTGCTTCAATATGCAAGGCAGATTTGTTAATTATTTTGTCGGATATAGATGGATTTTTTGATAAAGATCCTCGAAAACATCCTGGTGCAAAGAGAATTTCTGTTATAACCGATGTTAACGATAAAGTATCGGATGCAGCTGGTTCTGCTGGCTCTGCGTTTGGGACTGGCGGAATGGCAACGAAAATATCTGCGGTGAAAATTTGTCATAAAGACAACATTGATACAATTATTGCTAATGGCGATAAGCCAGAAATTCTTTACGATATTTTTGATGGTAAAGATATTGGTACATTGTTTGTCGCACCAAACCGTATCTAATGAAAAAGGTTCTTATTGTTAGTCGTCGATTAACAAGAAAAAATAAGCTAATAAATTGGGTGTCAGAAATTTATGCAACTATATTGTGTTCGCATAATGTGATGCCTGTTTTTGTCCCTATTGCTGAAAGTACCCAAAATGTGTTACAAGAGTATCTTGCTGATTATGATGGACTTTTGATGGTTGAAGGTGGTGATGTTAATCCTGCTTTGTATGGAAGTGAGTATAGCAATCCAGAGGAATTTGATCCAATAAAGGATACAATTGAAACAACATGTTTTACAGATGCTTACAAAAACAATAAACCAATACTCGGTTTTTGTCGTGGATTACACATTATCAATGTAATGTTGGGCGGTACTCTTCATTCCGATATTCATGAATATAATCATTCATTTGTGAAACATATTGACTATGATAATTACGATGGATTGCGACATCATATTCAAATTATACCAAAAACACCATTATTTCGTTGGTACAATTCGGAAGAATTGATGGTAAATAGTTATCATCATCAGGGAATTTTGAAACTTGCTGATTCTTTACAACCGATGGCTATGAGTGATGACAATTTGGTGGAAGCAGTTTATGCGCCAGATAAGAAATTTGTTGTTGGTTTGCAGTTTCATCCAGAGCGTATGCTATTGGAATATGAAGGTAATCAGAAAGTATTTGATGAGTTTGTTAAATCGTTATAATTCAATGCAATGAATGTTTCGTCGTTTAAGGAAATAGTACAAAATTACAAGGTTGTTTTTTTTGATTCGTATGGCGTATTACGAAATTATAAAGGTATTTTTTCGGGAGTGAATGAAATGTTTTCTTTTTTGGAAGAACAACACATTGATTCATTTTTGTTGACAAATGATGCTTCTCGTAGTCCGAAAGAATTAGCAGAAAAATTTCAGGAAAATGGTATTTCTGCATTTAATGCCGATAAAGTCATTTCGTCTGGAATGCTTGCTCGTGAGTACATTCAAAGAAAAATTGATGGCGGGACAATCGTATATCTTGGAACAGAAAATTCGGCGAATTATATTCACTCAGAAAAAACCAAAACGATTTCGATTCATGATGTTGATTTGGACGTAGATGACAATTATCAGTTGCTTGTCTTTCTTGATGATGAAGGTTTTGATTGGAATAGAGATTTATCAAAAACGGTAAATTTGCTTCGGCGCTACACAATGCCAATAATTGTGGCAAATAGTGATACAACGTATCCTCTTTCAAAAGACAAAGTTGCCATTGCTACGGGCGGGATTGCAAATTTATTAGAGCCACTTGTTCAAAAAGTTTTTATGCGATTTGGAAAACCAGATTCTCAAATGTTCAGTTTTGCGTTCAATCACATTCAAAAATTTGGAAATATTGAGAAAAAAGACATTTTGATGGCAGGAGACACCTTACAAACAGACATTCTTGGTGGCAATAAATTTGGAATTGACACATGTTTGGTTCTTTCAGGCAATACCTTGCCAAAGAATGTTGAGATGGAAATTGCGTCAACGGGAATTATTCCAAATCATATTTGTAATTCGGTGATGGAATAATTTATTTTCCTAACAAGCCACAGGTTTTCAGATATGTTGTTTCTTTCGTTTTGCAGTTAGCCTTTGCTTCAATTACATTGCTATGTGCCTGTTGCCATTCAGTTTGAGCAACCAAGTAATCGGTGATAGAGCCCATACCTAAATCGTAACTATTTTTGCTAATACGTAGGTTCTCATCGGCTTGAGCAAGACTTTCTGTTGTTAAATCAACATTTTTGTAAGCATCTTCCAACTGTCGTTTGGCTTGTTCCATTTCCAATTCCAACAATCGAGTGTTTTTCTCAAATTCTAACTGCTTTATGTCTGCTGCAATTTTTGCGGATTTTACTTTTTGGTAGCCTTCAGACCAATGGAATAGAGGAATGTTTATGGTTGCTAAAATGCTTGCTGTACTATTTTTATATTCTTCATCGCAAATGTCAATGCCACCAATGTAATAGTAACCAGCGCTCACGCCTGCTGTTGGTAAATAATCGGCACGAACTAAATCAACATTGCGTTGTTCCAATTCAACTTGTTTTTGCAATAATGCATATTCTGGACGATTGTCAACAGATGAAGTATTTTGAATAGAAAAAATGTTACCGATTTCTATAGTGGTATCGGTAGGTTCGAATTGAGTAGAGTAATCAGCACCTATAACACGGCAAAGTGACATTCGAGCGAGTTCTAATCCATTTTCTGCTTGTTGAACATCGAGGCGAGCCTTGTTATGTGCAACTTGAATTTTGAGATATTCATTTTCATTGACCATACCGACCTCAAAGCTATTTTTTAAAGTATTTTTTAAAGTGTCAAGTAGGTTAAGTGCTTGGCGAGCCAAAGTAACTTTTTCTAACACAGAAATATACAACCAGTAGGCTTGGTCAACTTCGTAGATTGTTGACATTCGTTGCATATCAACATTATAGTCTGCCATTTCGGTTCCTATTTTTGCCATTCGGTATCCAGAAGTTATTTTGCCTCCTTGAAAAATTGGTTGTTCAACAGCTAAACCAGCCATGTAAGCGCCTTGAAAACTCAACGAGAGAGTAATATCAAGATTCATATCCAATGGTAAATATGCATATTCTTTGAATATTGGATTGCCGTCTGCGCCAATAATCATATTGCCGCCACCATCAACTACGACATTTGGTTGTAGTTGCGTTCCATCAAATACGTAGGTGGGTAAATATGCATCTTCTTTAATTTCTTTAGAAATAGATTGTTCAATATCATCGTGAATGTATGCACCAAGTCCCGTCAATTTGAAATTAGGCAGATACATTGTGGCAATGGCGCGTTTGTCAGCGAGAGCTTTTTCTTTTGTTTTTTCTGCAATTTGCAAATCGTTGCTATTTTCGAGTGCCATTTGACGACACTTTTCAAGTGTTATTTCTTGTTGTGCAATTGCTCCAACAGAAATCAATAAAGATACTATTATGACTTTAAGTTTCATTGTTATTCGGCAATTTGAACAGTTTTTACGTTTTTAGGTCTTGTTACTCTATAGAAAAATGAGTAGAAAATTGGTAACAAAATAAGTGTGATAAGAGTTCCCACAAGCAAGCCACCAATAATTGTTACAGCCATTGTTTTGTACATTGGGTCCGCAATCAAAGGAAGTACGCCCAACATTGTTGTTACCGAGGTCATCAATACAGGTAGAACGCGGTTTACACCAGCACGAATAATTGCATCACTTCCTTTGAATCCGTGATGTTCTTGGTATCGAATGTCATCGAGAAGAACGATTGCATTTTTGATTAACATACCCATAAGTCCCATTGCTCCAACAATTG
Source organism: Bacteroidales bacterium (assembly GCA_045599365.1). GTDB lineage: Bacteria > Bacteroidota > Bacteroidia > Bacteroidales > UBA1715 > UBA1715. The sequence continues at coordinate 6,513 of JAZRVS010000067.1, read as the reverse complement.
CGACAAAGTCGAATGGCATATTGGCTAACAATAGGGCAGGTACTATACCTATTGCTGCAAATGGAATACAAAGTAATACGATAATTGGTCGTTTAAAGTCGTTGAACAACATAATCAAAATGAAAATGATGAGAACAACTGCAACTGGCAACAAACCAATGATATTTTTTAATGCTTGATTTTGCAAATCGTATTCTCCAAGCCATTCCATAGTGTAACCTTCTGGAATTTGGATTTGTTCAATATCTTTTTTAATGTAATTTCTCACATCGGTTGGATTGTAGCCATCAATTGGGTCGCATTGAGCCTCAATAGCACGTTTGCCGTATGCACGATTCACAACACTTTCGTTCCAATCTAATTCAATTCCCGATGAAACGGCATTTATAGGATTTGAGTGAAGTAATTCTCTGGCAATGTCGTTTTTATCTTTTTTGCCATACACAACATCCATAATAGATTGTTTGTTGATGTTGGTTAAATCGGGTAACATATTCCAAACGGAAATATCGTTGAGGTTTTCAATCCTATTCCCTTTTGGATCTCGAACTTTAAGCGAAAGATTGACTGGAATTTCACCTTCGTAATATGTTGCAAGAGGCAGCCCATCAGTGCAAGCGAGTAACATATTACTTAAGTCTGAACGCGAAGTTCCAGTTCTACGAGCAATAGATTGTTCGTATGCTGCGTGCATAGATTTTCCCATTGGTTGCCAATCGTTACAAACAGTTTTGTAATCGGCAAGAGGACAATTTCGCATAATTTCTTCTGCTTGTGCGCTTAATTGTTTTAAAACTGCGGGATCTGGACCTAAAAAGCATACTTCAACAGCGTGAGTTGACTTTATAGATAAGTTGTATTTACGAACACGACTCTTGGCATCTGGATAATTGTCGGCAAGATATTGCGCCAATACAGGTCGCATTTTTGCCATTGTTTGATAGTCCTTAAAATTAACAATCAATTCTCCATAATTGTCGGCAATTTCGCCTGTGCTACGAACCAAGCAATATCGTGCGGGAGTCATACCTTGTGAGGTAACAACCATTTCAACTTCGTCAAGACTGAGGAAGTAGTCTGTGATTTTAGCCATATCAGATTGAACTTTTTCTGGACTTGTTCCGTCTGGCAAAAGATATTCAATATACACTTGATTATAATTGAAATCGGGGAAAAATGCTTGTTTTAATCCTTTGAATTGAATTAATGTGACGCATAGAAGCGCTAAAGCCAAAGAAAGTGTTACAATTCTGTTGTTTAGCGCAAAACGAAGTATTGCACGGAAAATGTCATAGAATTTTCCCTGATATGGATCTTGTTCTTCTTCCTTTGTTACATATTCTTTAGGTCGGACATATTGAGCGGCCATCATTGGAATTTGTGTTTGCGCCAACAACCAACTGAATAACAAAGAAATACAAAGCACTATAAATAAATCTCTAATATATGTTCCTGCGGTGTCGGGAGAAAGAAAAACAGGCAAGAAAGCAGTGATTGCGATTAGAGTTGCTCCCAACAAAGGTAGAGCAGTTCTTTTTGCTTGATTGGTATAGACATATTTTGAACGACGTTTTTTTCTTCGTAAATCAACATTGATACCATCCATAACGACAATGGCGTTATCAACAAGCATACCCATAGCTACGATGAACGAACCTAAAGAAATTCGTTGTAAAGAGCCTCCAGTAGCATATAGCAATGGGAATGTTGCGAGAATAGTTAAAATCAAACCAATACCTAAAATGATACCACTTCGAATACCCATTGTAATCATTAAGACGAGAATAACAATGAGGACAGATTCTATAAGATTTATAATAAATCCATTAATTGATTCTCGAACCTTGTCTGGTTGGAAGAACACCTTATTGAACTCGTAACCGAGAGGTATATTTTGTTGTAATTCTGCAAGTTTTTCTTCAACGCGGTCACCAACATTTAGAATATTTTCTTCGTTTTCCATAGAAATGGCAATACCTAAGGCAGGTTGGTTATTATAGGTGAAGGTATTTTTCATAGGATCGGCATAACCGCGTTTTATTTCTGCTATTGCAGAAAGAGGAAACATTTCTCCAGTGAAACTTTTAATCAATAAATTCTTTACATCTTCTTCTGATTGAATTTTGTCATCAACGGCAATAGGGATTCGTTGCCCATCAGTTTGGAGAACTCCAGGATAAACAGTTGCATTTTGTTTTGAAAGAGTTGAAATGATTTGGTATGGAGAAATACCTAATTCGCTCATTTTTTCATTCGAGATTACAATGTCAACGGTGGGATATTGCATACCATAGATTTGTACGCGACTAACACCTTTAACTCGAAGCATTTCGGTACGAATGTTACAAGCTTGTTTATACATTTCCTCGTATGTAAATCCATCGCCAGTCATTGCGTAGAACATTCCATAAATGTCGGCAAAGTCATCATATACAATTGGTTTCCGAACTCCAGCAGGAAATTCTGTGGCTGCTTCATCAACTTTGTTTCTCAGTTGTTGCCAACGAGTTGCGTATTCTTCAGGAGGAACTTCCATACTTAAGTAAATAGTCGTCATACATACGTTGTTTTGCGACGATGTAATTACTTTTTCAACATCGGGAAGTAAGTTTAATTTGTTCTCTAATACAGTTGCAACTTGTAATTCAACCTCGTGTGCTGTTGCTCCTGGGTAAATTGTAACAACTTTTGCGCAGTTTGGAATGATGATAGGATCTTCTAATTTGCTGATTTTAAAGTACGAGAATACACCTCCAATTAAAATACACGCAAGGAAGAAATAAAAAAAGGTTTTTCTTTTAAAAACTAAATCTGCAATAGGTTTCATTATAGTAATCCTCCTACATTTGTCTCAGATATTTCTGGTATAGCTACTACTTTCTGATCTTCTTTGATTAAGTGAACTCCTGCAACCACAACTTGTTCTCCGCCATTCAAACCAGAAGAAACTTGAATTTTACCATTTTCAATTTTACCTGTTGTGGTTATTTGAGTTTTTGTAACTGTGGAATCACTCGCAGAGTACGTCCATACAAATGATGAATTGTTTTCTTCAAAAATAGCTTTTATAGGAACCATTGTTGGATTTTCGGCAAGCCCTTTAGTATTTATTATTACTTTCACGTCCATACCAGGTGCCAAACGAGAGTCAACTTTTGGATCAAGACGGAAATAAAGTTTGTACAATTGATTGTTGTTTGCCTTTATGTCATTTCCAATCAACTCAAGTGGGAAAGGTTTTTCCGATAAAAGTGTTTGATAACATTCAAAACCTGTGAAATCATCTTTACGGATGAATAAAGCACTTGGAATATCTATTTCAATAGAGTAGTAATCTATGTTTATTTCGGAACAAACCGTCATTCCTTGACCAACTAATTCACCTTTTTTGTATTTGATTGTTTGAATGTATCCATCAAAAGGAGCTTTTAATTTGGTGTCATTGTATTGATCTTGAGCATTTTTAAGTTTTTCGTAACACATTTTTTCTCCTGCCACAGCTTTGTCGTAATCGTTAGCAGAAACACTATTGCGAGCGTAAAGTTCTTTCACGCGGTCGGTTTCGGCTTTTACTTGTTCGTATTGCGTCTTTACCGCATTCAGTTGTACTAAGTAATCACGAGAATCAAGTTCGGCGACTATTTGATTTTTTTTAACAAAATCACCTTCTTTTACGTTGATTTTTTGAATGGAACCTGCAACACGAAAACCCATATTAACTTCTTCAGCTTCTTTAATGACACCAGAGAATTCGTTTTTATCATTTTTTAGTGATTTTTCTACAGTTGCAAGTTTAACTTTTCTGACTGTATCTTGTTCAGGAACAACACGTTGATGACATGCTGTTGATACGCAAACTATTATGGCAAATAACCCAATTTTTATACTTCGCATGATATTATTTTTTTAGTGTTGCAAATGAAAAAATTTATTTACAATTATTGAAATCTTTTTAGACCAAAAATTATAATAAAGAGATTAAAATGAAAAAGAGTTGTATATTTGGCAGAATTGATTTCTTATGAAACGAATAATACCATTATTAGTTTGTTTATTGTTGGTCGTTGTTTCTTGTAAAAAGGACGATCCAGTACCTGCAATTGATTGGCAATCATATTATCCGCTCTCTATAGGAACAGAGAGAATATACGATTTTACATTTATTAGGATAGATTTACCTGCTGCAATAAATGACACGGCGCATTATTTCGTACGCGAAATGGTAGAAGCTCTTATTGCAGACACAAATGGTTGTTGTGTATATGCCGAAAAATATGAAAAAGGTGAGACAGTGAATGGGCCGTGGGAACCATTGGCGTCATTTAGTGTACAGCAATATGCACGAAAAATAGTTCGTGTAGAAGAAAATGTTCCATATCAAGTATTGCTATTCCCAGCAAAATTGAATTTGTCATGGGATATGAATATTTTTAATACGTTCGAAAATCAGCAAGTATATTATTCAAACATAAATAATAGCAATGAAGGATTGTGTGATTCAACGATAACTGTTCTGCAAAACGATTTTAAGTCGTTGTATACCTACCAGTTTGCAGAAGAACAGTATGGTAAAAATATCGGGTTAATTTCCAAAGTTGTTATTGACGTGGAATCTCAGCCAAATCATCTGCCATCATTAGATATTACCAAACCTATAGAAGAGCGCATAACTAAAGGCTCTATAACCAAATGGACGTTGGTTGATTTTTCGGTAAAATGAAAATAAAAAATCAAATAGATAATCCCAACATAAGAGAATTACATATTGTTTCGGCAATAGTGGGTTGTTTGGTGTTTGTTTTAATATCTACATGTACTTTTTCACAGGCATTTAAAGTGTGTGATACAATACCAATAAAACACGGAACAAGTAAATTACGTCTTTATAGAAATGCGGAAAAATGGTTTGAAAAAGAGAAAGGTCAGAAATTGATTGCCAAGAATTGGAAAGAACGAAAATTGAAGGGGAAAGGATATTTTCCTTATACCAATTATATCCAAATACCAGACATTTATTTGTCATCGCATGCGGCAGAAAAAACAAAAGGAAGTATCATTTTTAATATTGACGTAGAAATACAGGATTCAATTATTATAGTGAATTTTACCAATTTTATGCATGAAGCACGTTTTACTGAATATGGAGAGACGTCTTTTGGTCGATTGATGGATTACGAGAAAGTCCCGTCAGGGAAGTGTATGGAAGTGGAAGAGTGGTGCGATGCAGTGTGGAAAAATATGAAAGATTGGGCGGTTTACGAAACGAAAACGCGAGCCAAACGAATGATTCCGAGTACTTTAGTTCGTAAACGTACATTTAAAGTTGAAGAAGAAAAAGAACTTGTGGCTCCACCAAAAGAGCAATTTGATCCATACGAATATTTAAAAATAGATAATTATTTATTGAAAGATACCGAAGGAAAGTATGCAGATTACGATAAATGGCCAGAAGATATTGCAGCGGAAAAAGCTGCTGCCGCTGCTGCACTTGCAGAAAAAGAAAGGAAGAAAAATAAAGATCTTGATATAGAAGATTGGGATGAGTATGAAGAAGATTTAGAGGGGCAAACAGCAGAATCTTCAGTATCGGAAGTAACACAATCTATAGAGGAAACATCGTATGAGGACGATTCATACGATGAAAGTTACGAAGAATACGGAGAAGAAAAGAAGCCAGCAAAGGATAAATCCAAAAAGGAAAAGACTGCGAAATCAGAAAAAGTTAAAAAAGAGAAAAAGCCAAAGAAGTCTGATGATGATTGGGACGAAGATTATGAGGACTACGATGATGATTATTAAAAGGAAAAATCTATTTGTCTCGTAGAATTGGATTTATAAATTCCCTTGTTTCCCGACCTTTTTATATGAGGGTGTACAATAGAGCAATCCAAGGGTTCCCAAATATCTGGATGTAATTGTCCGTAGGTTTCTTGTAAAGAAGAAATGATAGATTCATTCCTATTTAACCCTACATTTACATAAAAATCCGATAGCATTTGATTAATATACGCCATTATCGGAGTAAAATCAATTTTCCAGATAGCATCTTCCTTATAAAAGTTCAGAGAATATGGTATTCCCTTCTTTCCATCGAACAATTGAACCTGAGCAGAATCTCCAGAGCAAGATGTGTTTCCCAATGTCCAACCTGGGTCATTTGTCGTGCCAAGCTTCACACTTTCAATCAAAAAAAATGGAACCATCTAATTTTTCAATATTTTGTTCTATTTGATTGGTCAAATACATTTGACGATAATTTAACACACCCAACATTTCTGAAAATGATAATGAAACCACTTGTGTTGAATCTGCTGTTTTTATCAAATTAATCATAGAATCATAATACGCAATGGTATTCTTGTTCATACATTGTAGCATGTCTGCTATAACTTTTTTTGCTGTTTTTGTTGCGAGTAAGACCGCAATTTGTGACCTTTGCTCTGAAGTAAGTTGTTTGTACATTGCAATACAAAATTAACTGAAACTTTGCGAGAGATAGTAATATTTCTCGCT
>JAZRVS010000066.1:0-9155 GCA_045599365.1 Bacteroidales bacterium | reverse complement strand
ATTCTTTTGCTAAACCAGAATAACTCATTATAACATTATTTCGCTTTCTGTCGAAAACTGTTTTTCTCAAATCATCACCATTGAATAAATAGCTATTAGCAAATTTGTTTGCTTCTTTTTCACATTTATCCACTTTATTCTTTTTCTCGTTAATCTCTCCTTCGTATATATCAATATTTTCGTGCAACAGCACGTGACCAAGTTCGTGGAATAAAGTAAACCAACAAGTAGCCAAGTCTTTGTTTCTGTCGGAGATTTCAACCAATGGAAAGCCGTTTATCCATCGAACAGCTCCATAAACAGTATGTGGCAAAAATGGTACAAATACCAATGCAACCCCAAAATCTTTGAATGTATTTGGTAAGTTTGTGAAGTATTCAACATTTTGAATGTTAAGTTCCCATTCTCTGTTATCCAACCAATTTTGAAGAGCATCTTTACTATATACACTTAGCTTTATTTTTTCAAAATCCAATTCCCCACGTCTTAACCATGCCTTCAAATTTATTGGATCAACAGAGGTATCATTTTGTTTCCGATACAATGCAGCAACTTCATCGGAATCTTTTATTAAGTCCTCTACGGAGTCTAAACCAAAGAAATCAAGAATATCATCTAATACATCTTTTCCGTTGTTAAATTCCCCATTAAGAAGAGGTAAAACAGATTTTACCTGCGTAAATTGTTTTTTTGCTTCGATATAGGAATTTTTGCATGCTTCTTTTATACGAGCATAGTTTTCTTGAAATGTTTTCAAAGAATCCTTCAAAGAGACTATTCCCAATAATGTACAGATTTTTTCAAGCTGCTTGTCCGATAATGTTTCTTTTTGTGATAGATTTTTTATCTGTAGCACAGACTCTGGATTGTTTATTCCATGCACAGCACAGATTTCACACAATTCCTGCCCAACTGTGTTGTGGAAATTTAGAGTATTAAATACATTTGGTTTTGTTGTTGTTTCCATAACTTTCATCATTTTACATTGTAATCGTGAGGTGTTACTGCTATCACATAAATGTGAGTGACATTAACAAAATTACCATCCCACTCTTCAACTTTTACAAAATTTGAATCTTCGTTTTCATGATAAAAGAATTTTCGTACACTACCTGTAACTCTTGTTTTTAGAATTAAATTGTCTTTATTTTTGCCTCCTTGTTTTTTCTCTATTCTATTGTCGGTTTTCCCATATACTTTATTATAATCTTCTGCAGTTTTGTAAGAAAGTAACCTTTCATGTAATTTAACAGCAGCTTCACAAATATCATTGTACTCTTTTGTGAAATTTCGTCGCTTTTTTCTGTCTTCTGGGTCCTCCACAAACTCTTGATATGTTTTAACGTCTTTTTTATAAGAAATTTCCATTACTTGGCAAAATAATTAAGTCGCAAGCAACTTAAACACATTCCATTTTTCAAAAATCAAATCACTTTATTTTCTGCAAAATTACAAATTTCTCCGAATTTGTATCGGAATACGAAACAAAATTAAACTGCAAAATATTTAATTCGTAATTATATTAACGAATGATTATTTTTTCAGTTTCATAATTTCCACATTTTGTTATTATACTCAAAACTGTAACTTTGTCAAGCAACAAACAAAAATACTATGACTCCAGAACAATTCTCTCAACGTCTCACTCGGATGAACGAGCAACTGAAAAAAGCAATGGACAACGATATTCCTAAAATCGTTGCCAACCGTGCCACACAAATGTTCAAGCAGAACTTTCGCGAGGAAGGTTTCTTCGGCAAAAAGTGGAAAGAAGTGCAACGAAGGCAAACACGTACAATTACACTAAAATCAGGAAAGAAAAAGGTTGTTACCGTTGGCAAAGGTGTAATGGGTAGGAGAAAAATCCTAACTGGTAGAACTGGAGCACTTGGTCGTTCTATTCGTTGGAAAGTTAAACCAGGAAAGGCTATAATCTATAATGATGCAAAAAACAAGGACAACAAAGAATATGCTTCTGCTCACAACGAAGGAACTACTAATGCAGGTCGTTCACACAACGTACATATTCCTAAACGCCAGTTTATAGGCGACCACGCCAAAATAAACGAAATGGTTAAAAAGACTATCGAGGAACGGATGGAGAAGATACTAAAATAAAAACCGCCGTTCAAACAGTGTTCAAACGGCGGTCGGTCTGACGTTATATCAGAAGCCTAGGAAGTCTTTTATTCTCTATCTATTTTCAGCTTGAAACCATATCTGCATGGAACGTGATTTCTTGACGTTGTACCATTTATGTAGTCGCAAAATGCGCCTTTGAATGGGTCGTCAATCTCTATTGCTTTTGTTCCAAATTTGGTACTTATTACGTCCACAACTGTTTTTTTTGAGTGAAAATGTAGGCAGTCTTTACAGGTAATCTTGTATTCCATAATCTTCTAATCTTCAATTACACATACTTCGTTAATCTTTTGCTTGAATGCACGGTCGCGTGCCGCTTTGGTCGGAAAACGTGCTATTACATTCCAACCGCCGTTTTCGTTGTACTGTTTTATTCCTGGTTCTTTCCCTTCGGTGTCGTCTTTGCGGATTATAATCCAGCCCTCCATCAGCAATTTATCTCTTCCTTGTTGTGTCATAATTCTTAACTTTTAATTCATAATTCTTACCTCAAACTACCACTCATTACCTTCAATTATTTTTGGTTCTACTTGTACTTTGGTCTCGTTGTACAGCTTTTCAACTTTCCACGAGGTGCGGTAGGTCATTCTATACACTTCGTAGTTATAGCCGGTTTCGACTTTCTGTAGGTTGGTACGGACCAACGGCTGTGCGTTTGCTGGTGCAAACCCTTGCAATGCCTGGTGTATTTCGTCGAGCAATGTAAAAATGTCGAAGCCATCTTCACGGTTGGGATTGCGGAGCGATGTGTTGGTAAAACGCATGTCGGCAACGGTTACTTCAACATCGGCTTCGGCTATCTGGTGCAGATGTGCTATTTGCGAGTATTCAATATTTTCGATGTCGAGCAATGCACACGGCCACTTAACTGGTGGCTGTTCGTAGTTGAGTTGGTTCCAGTTCTTGTCGATGTGCTTAAGTTCTGGAACTGTTGATAGTTGCTGTTGGATTGATAAAAATATCTGTTTCATGAGTTTTAGTGTTTAGTTGTTAAATTGTAATTCTAATTGCTTGTCGCTTGGATCTGGAAGCAATGCTTTTTCGCGCATAACACGGTTTGAGCCGATTCCTATGTAGCCGTCACGACGGATTGCGTAACGCATACTTCGCCAGAACGACGCTTCGCTCATTGGATATATCTGTTGAACTTTGCGTCGGTATATGTCGCGCAAACATCCACGTTGCGAATGTGGTTCGTAGTTTTCGTCAACTATACGTTTGATGAGCATTGCTCGTGATTTCCAATTGCGGTGCATGGTCTTATTTTTTTAGGTTGAAAATTTTTTGTACGTCATACCAACTGCTGAATCCCCCAAGATTTTTGTCGTCTATATAGATGTCTGCGTTGATTTTTCGCGAATTGAAACCATACTTCCTAACATTGTCAGGATGGTTGTCGTTTATGCGGTCGAACTCAATGCCTGTTTCGAGCATAAAATTGATTGCATCGGTCAAGTCCTTGTCGCAACGGCACGTCCAAACAATCACATAGTGTCCTTCTTTACGGAGCTGACTGATTGTTTCGATTGCACCAGGGCGAACACTGTGTATCTTAGGGAAGTCGGTGAACGCAATCGTGTTGTCGAAGTCTATTGCGATAATCATAGTTTAATTTCTTTTTGGATTCGCACTTTTTCAATTCTGCTCAGCAAGCAATTGCGAGCCGTTGTAACATGAAAATCTTTATCGGAGCTATTCCTCATGTGGCTGTATTTTTTTGCGAAATTATCAACCATACGTTTTGCGCTAATGAGTTGATTTGCTGTTTCGCACGATTCAATTACATCTTCAATGTAGCTGAAGTCGCTTAGTGGAGTTTGAGTTGCTTGCATAGGCATAGTGTTAATTTTTGATTCTACTTCGATTATTTTGCAGTTAGCCGGCAATTTCTTGCAGTTCATAAGTTTGCTGTATTCTTTTTGCAAAAGACGAGAGATTAGTTCTCTCTCGTCCTTTTTTGCGACCATAAAGTGTCGTTCAAGCCCATTCAGGTATTCCCAGTCAACTAACATTGCGACAACGATAATGGAAGTTGCTGATCATTGCCGTTTGCGTCCTTCAATGTAACGCTAATAAACTGGCAAGTAGGCTTTGGCCTGTACGAATTCTTAATGATTGCGAGACCTTCGAGCAGTTCGGGTGCCTGAATCTTGTTGGCAAGTTTTTCGAGCTCCAATACCTTAGATGCTTTAAGAACACCTTTGTTGTTCTTGGCAATTAGTCGCATGATAGTTTCGACCAGTGCGGCACTGTTATCGTCCTTGGCAAGTGTTGCCAAGAAATCCTTGACTTTCGCAATTCCCTGGTCGCATGTGTCGTCCCAACCTTCGTTGATTCGGTTGCCGAGTGCCATTGAGAACTTTCCGCTTTCGTGAGTAAAACTGTTGCTTTGGCGGTCGGTCTTCACATTGAAAAGTTCATCTTTCATCTTGATGAGCGTTTCTGCATCGGCGAAAATTTCGCTCTTCAACCGCTGCATTTCCGACGACAATGCCTGAAGTTTTGCAAGACTTCGTTCCAAGAATTCGTCTTTCAGCTTGATGTACACTTCTTTTTGTTCTTGTTTGCGTTGTTGTTCCAAACGCTCTTCCTCTTCGAGTTGTGCCTTTAACTGTGCACGTTCCTCTGCTGTCATTTGTTTTAAATCCATTTTATCTGTGTTTTAATACGGTTTAACTTTTTCTGTTTCGGCTTTCGCCAAGTCGCGCTTGCGTTGGTATTCGGCAAGTGCCTTTTCTTCCTCTTTTCTTAGTTTCAAAAGTTCTTGCTGCATTTCGTTGTCGATTGCAAACAATTTTGCTTGATGCTCCATAATTACAATTTGCTTCTTGTTGGAGAACTTGTTTCGGATGGCATTACGTCTGATGCCGAACTCAATTTGTGTACTGTTAAAATCCATGAGTATAAAAATTTAAAGGTTTACAATGAAGTGTGATGACATACCGCGTTCCTCCACGTAGAATTTTTTCTGGCTCGTAAGGTTGTGCAGTCTGCAATTGATAGAGTCTATTTGGTAGCGAATGTGCGTGTATTCTTGGCGCAACACCATGTATTCAGCTACATCACCGTTGGCTACACATTTTTCCATTTGGAAATCAATGTGTCTGAGTTTTTCTGCCAAAGCCGCCTTGCGGCCTTCCAGATACTTTTTTCTTTGATTTGTAATTATTTTCATAGTTCTTGTATTAGTTTAACATTGCTATTCGTTTGATTTCGTCTTGTTTTAGAGTTTTTGTCTTGGCGAGGAATGTTGCCGACAGACTTCGCAAATCGGCAAGTGTTATTTGGTTGAAGCGTTCAACCTTTGCGGCACGGCAGGCAACGGCCTTGATTGTGTCAATGTTTTCGTTCTGCTTGTTTTCACGCAGATATGCACCTATTGCGGCAATCAAACGCTTGCGTGCTTGGTCGAGTTCGTGAATGTATTTTTCGTCGGTTTCGGTTTTCCGTGCATCAACAAGGCGTTGCAACTTATCGACGAGTTTTAACAGCTCGCCGTATTTAAGTGTTGCCATTGTAGGCGTTCCGAACGACGATGCAAGCATGGAACGGCGTTCGTCTTCGTCCATTCCAAGTTTTGCACACAACTGGTGTGCCTGGCCAAGTAGTTTGTTTCGTAGTTCTTTATCCATATCAATCTTTTTTAACATTTTTAACATTGTCCAACCAATAGTCTTCGGCACCTTTTGCCCAAATAGTGAATGGGTCGCCGCCACCGTAACGGCTCATGGCAAATGCGCGGTAGCCTTCAACACGTACTTTCACGCTGGCATCGTAACGGATTGATTTTGCCGTGTTGCCTTTCGGCTCCTTGCCGTCGGCGTGCGACACGAATATGAACAACTTGTTTCGGTGCTTCTGCACAAGCTGCTTGTATGCCTCGTATTTCATTCCTGTGTATTGCAGCGAGTCTATCACAACAACCTTGGGCGAACGTGCTTTTTTAAGACGGTTTGAGAGCTCTTCAATAGGTTCTTTGTCGAGGAACAGGAACTTGCGACTCACATCGCTCATTCCAACGCTGATAATTGCCTGCTGCATAGAAAGTGAAAGTCCTTCCTCCAACGAATCGTATGCTGTCTTAACGAACTTGGCAAAATATTTGGCAAGTTGTAAAGCAAAGCGTGTCTTTCCGTTGCCCGAATTACCCCAGATTATCCACGAACCAGTTAGTTCCGGCTTACCGAAACTTGCCAGCCATTGGTCGGTAAATTCCAACACTTCTGGCTTGTAGCTCACAACGTCGTTTATGTTTAATGCTCGTTTCATTTGTTTTTTTTGGTGGTAGGCCAGGAATCGAACCACGTGTCATTTATTTAGATTGATGTTTCTTGTTGATTGCAAATATTTTCCGTCTAACTCGACGGAGGTCGCTGTCGCAGTCGTCGATTACTGCATCAACGTCATTTGAGTTGGTTACGCCGTTTGCCTCGCAGATTTTTACCACGTCGGCAGAGCTAACGCCACGCAGCGGAATGCACTTGCGACCGATTCGGCTCCATATTTCGTTGTAGCCTTTCTTTTGCAGGCGTATGCCTTTCAAAAGGCGTTTTTCCAAATAATCCGTGGCAGTTAGAACGATACCGCATTCGTCCTCCAACTGGTTGTACATCGTGATGAAGAAGTAAAGCAGCTGGTCGGTCAATTTGTCGGCTTCGTCAAGAATGATGAGTGGCGACGATTGCTTTTTCAATCGGCTCACAATGTTGTAAACCATATCGGGCGTGGTCATTCCGTTGGAATTGATGCCGATTGCCGAGCACAGTTCCTGAAGGAACGTCTTGCGGTTCCAGAACTCGTTGCAGCACAACATATACACTTGCTTGTTGTTGTCGGCGAACTGCTTGCTGGCGAATGTTTTTCCGCTGCCTGCATTGCCGGTGATTGCCATAACAAGTGCGTTTTCCTTAGCGTCGGCAAGAATCTGTGTCATTATCTGGAAGTCGGTTGTTTGCACTGCTTCCCATTTTTCGGACTTGAAGTTGATGGCACTCGCCACCGTGCGCCACATTTCGTCCTTAATCAATTCCCAGTTGCCGTTGATTATCTGGCTAACCGTTGCCGAACTCACGCCGATTGCAACGGCTGCCTTGTTCTGACTTTCGTAGCGTTCAGCGTACTTCTGTAACGCGTTTGCAATTTGTTGTTTTTTTATCTGTTCCATAATGTCGTTATTGATAAATGTTAATACAAATCTTCTATTACAAATTTGTTGCTTCCCGACTCCAATTCTTTTGCTAGTCTATTCCTATTGTTCTTGTGCTGACCCTTGTTGTCAGTGAGCAACATTTTCTGGAGTGGTTCTAGTTCTTTTCTAGTTTCGATTAGGCGTTCAACATTTTCTTGAGCAGAAGTTATAGCAAGTGTGTTCAGTTCAACATATTGGCGATTGAAATCCCTTACACGTTCCAATTGCAATGTATCTTCGTCGGTGCGTTCGCACAACGCCATAGGTTGCACATATTTCTCCTCGAGTAAGAATTGCAGCGTTTCATCATCATTAACTGCAACAACACGACTCATATCGGATTCGTCGTAACGAATGTGCCATTGTGTGCTCGTGTATTTTCTGAAATTAAGGTCGAAACAGTCGTACATGTATTTCTTTCCTCCTAATTGAAGTCGAATGCCTTCGCCACGCATCATTGTCGTGCGTTCTGTTTGTGAACCGAACTGCATAAGGTATTCGTGTTCGCTAAGTTCAAGACATCTATTTAACGGAATCAATGGAAACGCATTTACGTATAGGTCATGTTTGTCTGCTCGCTCACGTTCAATTATTGCAGACACTTGTTTACACACTTCGTCGTATGTTGGTATGTATCGCAAATGTTTTATCTCTTTTCCGTAGTTTGGTTGTGGAGTCTTCGATGTGATATTGAATCCACTCCAGTTACTCTGGAATTGGCAGTATCTTTTGTTGAGAGTGTGGAAATACCGCTCTACTATTTTAGATTTTGGATTTCCAACTGCTGCAGGTGTATATTTGTCTCCAATAGTTGCATAATATGGCGACATAGATGATTTTGCGAAATTATCTGACTGTATTTGGTTAGCTCTGTACATTTTACCGAACAACTTTTTTGTGTGGCAAACAGCATCGCGAAGAGCTCTCGCTATTAGATTAACACTTTCAGCCTTTCCTTGACGGCTAATAGCATAACCAATAGGGTATAGACAATAAGGATCAACAACAACTTCGATCGTAACTCGATGAGTGTCTCCGCCTTTTTCGTCGCGATAGAACAATTCAACGTCCCAGCCGTCAAGAGTCCACATGGCGAGCGGATATGACGGAAGCGATCGCGTAACCTGCATTGTCTTTTCGTTGTTGAATGACTGTACGCCGCGTCGGCGTGCGAATGTTACAGAATCAAGTTTGTCGCGCCAAACGGCAACTGAGCTTGATGATATTGGCTTTGTCCCCTGAATTTTTGCAAATTCACCATAAAGTCGTGCAATTTGTTCGTTGTCGAAGTTGTTTGGATGGGCAAGCAACATTGTTAGCATTGCTTTACCTTCCTCTGTTACAATAGCTGCATTCTTTGCTCCGTTCTTGTAGGCGTTGTGAACAAGCGATTCGTAGCCGTTCTTGCAGTAGTCGCGGTATTTACGCTCGAAGGCACGAGCATTGTCAGGAAGGTTGAATGGGTAACGGCTACGGTCGAGATCCGAAATTGCCTCGATGGCAAAATCAATCACGCGTGCCTTTCGTCCGCCAATCTTTGCACGCTGCGACTTGTGTTGGTTCTCGAAAGCACGAACGGCGTTAAGCACTATGGCGTTGGCGTAGTATTCACGGCGTTTTTCGGCGGGAAGGTATTTGCCTTCGGCGGTAATAAACTGGTCGAAGAATGCCGAAGCCTCGGAATCGCTGTCTATTAGTTCGGCAATTCTGTTCACTTTAACAACATCGTAAGGATTTCCGATAAGCTGCTTTATTTTTTCCTTGAACCTTTCCGGAAGACTTTCGTACTCAACAAGAGCTGGAGTAGCGTTGCATCCACGACGAA
>JAZRVS010000065.1:0-2924 GCA_045599365.1 Bacteroidales bacterium | reverse complement strand
TTTCTACTCCTGTTATTGTATAAAGTTGTATATCATTGGAAATGACATATATTGTTTTCCCAACAATTCTGTAGTTGGAATTTTCTTTTATTACATTGACAGGTGTTTTCTTTGTTATTTCTATCATTTCTGTTTCAACAGACATATATTGATTGTTTTGTGATTCTATGTAAATGCTATACCTTCCCGATACAATATCATCTGGAATGTCAATAGTAATTGGTATTTCATTGGTTATCTCAACATTATCCGCAATAGTTGTTAGATTTCCTTCAATATCTTTTAAATAGATTGCAACGGGAATTGTTTCCCCATTAAATTGAGGTAGTAACTCGTAACTTCTATCGGCACATTTAGTTACAGACACTTGCAGTTCTTCAATTCCAAAAGTTGCTTTATATATTTGTCCGCCATATATAGAGTAACCATGATGTGCATCTACCAAATATTTTGAGCCTTTTAATCCTGTATATACAGGATTCCATGTAAGTCCCTCATCTGTAGAGATATAGTCTAATGTATCGTAGGTAAATCTATATGTTGTGTCATTTATTTTTTGAAGTTCGCCTGACGATGACGAATATTCACCTGAAAATATCAAACTACAATTTAATTCATTATCACAAAAGTAAAATTTATCGTAATTGCAACTAGTAGTAATATTTCGTGAGAACATTAGCCATCCATTTTCACCTATTGCTAATACATTTTGTAAATATGTTTGTTCTGGCATTTCGCATGCTACTGACCATGAAACTCCTCCATCAAAGGTTAATAACAACACATTATGAGCACATACAGCACCCTCGTTTTCATTTCTAAAAGAAAAGGGAGAATAATCACCAAATAGTTTATACTCATCATATACATCGTCGAACACGTAATTCCATTTTCCTCCACCATTTGTCGTTTTTTGTATTGTTGGCATTGAATTACTATATCCCATATAGCCGACATCTTCGGTAATGAAATCTATATATTTCGCCATCATCATTTTTATTTTATTGTTACTCCATGTATTGCCTCCATCTATCGTTTTTAGCAATACTTGCGGCCCAACAATATATCCAACATCATTTGTTGGAAATTCAATCTCATACAATGCGTCATTGCTCACATCTTGCATATCCCATGTTTTCCCACCATCATTAGTCGCAAATATTCGTCCTTTCTTCCCCGTGATAAAGCACTCTTCTGAGTTTTTACAATATATACTATTAAAGCCTTCTCCACCTCCGTGTACATATTTCGTCCATGACTCTCCTCTGTCAGTAGTAATATACGAGGTAAGGTATTTTCCAACAACCACAAATGTTTCTTCATTATAAATTGAAATGTCATATATGAAAGTAGAAAAGTCAAAGGGAATTGTAGTCCATGAATCTCCCTCATCATTTGAATAATACATTTTGGAATCCGAAGTTCCGACAATCATATTATTCAACCTATCTAATCCATACATTTCTGAATTATGCCATTTTATTCCCTCTAATTGAGGCAGTGTTCCATTACTATATGTTTGTATAAGAGTCCCGTCATTTAGTAGGATAGAACCTCTGAATATGGTATTTGCATCCAAAAGGTTCTTTTTCCATGTTTTTCCGCCGTCCAAAGTTTCCGCATAATAGCCTCGTCCTAAAGCGTAACCATGTGATATTGTAGGGAAATAAATCGTAGATAGATTCAGTATCAGAGTGTTATATAATTCGTCAGCAACTTTCTCCCATTGTTCGGCAAAACGACTCTTCATATATATCTTCATTCCATTTTCTTTTCCCGATACGGAAACGAATAATGTATCTTCATTTTTAGGAAATGCTTTTTGAATTTTTAGATTTTGGGGGATTCCAGTCAAAGATATGTTATTCCAAGTATAACCACCATCGTTTGTAAATGCCAAGTTATATTCACCAGTCAAATAACCACGTTGTTTATCTTCCTGAAAACTCATAAACCACGCGTTATCAAACGGAGTATTTACGACATCCCAAGTTTTCCCAAAATCTTTACTTCTATATACATACCCTAAATCGTACAATGCAAGCAATTCATCCCCCAATACTGGCTCTACCAATTCAAAGTTTCCGAAGAAGCCCTTGGGGGTAATGTCAATAGTAGTCGTTTGGGCTGAAAGTGAAAAAATAGACCACAATATAATAATATTATTAAGAATAATCTTTTTCATAACCAATAGTTTTAACGTACCAATTTTATTAACTCATTTACATCTTTTTCATCAACATTACCGTCTCCGTTGATGTCAATCCACTGCGTGAAGCAACGAATCAACTCCACTACTTTTATTTTTTCCCCACAATCTTCCATTTGTAGATAATAAGATTCGTATTCGTCTGATTTTTTCACCAAGGATTCTGGATGTTTTAGATAATATCTGAGGACTTCCACGTCAAATGTGGTTACACCTTGTCTGTCTGTTATCACGATGTCACCCATAGGATTCTCTCCACAGCAGTTCTCAACAATAATTACGATGCTGTCTGTTGCGGTACTATCACATTTAGTTACAGTATATTTATACTTGTATTCTCCGCACATACCATGTGGTTCTATTTTCAAAGTATCCCATTCCCCGTTTTCTGGTGTCACCTTAATACTGTAATATGGAAAGAAACTATTGTACATTGTATAAATCCTATGATTTGTTTCGATTATCGTATTACTATCTTATATGTCTCATTTTCATTTACAAGTATATATACTCCCGTTTTTAACTCTATATAACCATGTTGGACAGGGATTTCTATGCCTAATGCACTATACAATTTCGCTTTTGTGTCATATATATACAAGGTTTTTCCCTGAACTCTATATGTTTGATTCTTTGAAATATCTAACACTGCTGTTTCATCAGAAACTTCAAACGGTTCTGATTCTGTGTCTTTGTATGCTGAATTTAGTGATTC
>JAZRVS010000064.1:0-3045 GCA_045599365.1 Bacteroidales bacterium | reverse complement strand
CACTATCAACGATAATGCTTGTCAATCCACTGCAATTGGCAAAGACTCCTGAGCAAATTCTCACCACAGAATTTGGAATTGTAATGTTTGTCAAGGCGCGACACCCAGAAAAGGCTTCGGAACCAATTTCCGTTACTGACTCAGGAATAGTTATGTTCGTCATGCCACTACATCCAGAAAAAGCAGAATTACCGATTTCCGTCACAGAATCAGGTATGGTTATGTTCTTCAAGCCACTACAACCACTAAAAACACTATCTCCAATCTTCGTCACAGAATCAGGAATAGTTATGCTCGTCAACGATAAACAATCCATAAACGCATTATCTCCTATTTCCGTCACAGAATCAGGAATAGTTATGCTTGTCATGTCGCTACAACCAGAAAAGGTCAATTTTCCTATTTTTGTTACGATATATTGTTTCTCTTTTATGAAAATCTGCTTGGGTAGAACTACTTCGTACGGAATATTCCTATAATATCCAACGACTTCCACATCAGTTTCATTTATGGTGTTAAACATTAAGAATTTATCTATACCAGTTGTGCTTTCCATAATTTCATTCTTTAGCAATTGTTAAGTATTTATTGAGTTATGCCTTAGTTTCTAATTCTCGCATTTGTGTTAAAACAAATCTTTGCTTGCTTTACGTTTCTATTCCCGTACTACTTCTTTGCAACCTTTAAAAACCGTATCTTTCAGAAGTGATTTCTTTGAGAGTTTTACGACAAGTTTCTTACAACCATTAAAGGCCAAATCTCCAATTTCTGTCACGGAATCAGGGATTGTTATACTCATCAAATCGCTACATCCAGAAAAAGCAAAACCACCAATTTCAGTCACGGAATTAGGGATTGTTATGCTTGTCAAATCGCTACATCCAGAAAAAGCAAAATCACCAATTATTAACACGGAATTAGGAATAGTAATTTTTGTCAAGCAATAACAATGAGAAAATGCAGAATTGCCAATTACAGTCACAGAATTTGGAATAGTGATACTTGTCAAGCTACAACAACCATAAAAGGATTCGGAACCAATCTTCGTCACAGAACCAGGAATTATTATGCTTATCAAGTCGCTACATCCAGAAAATGTCTTGCTTCTAATTTCTGTCAAAGAAATAGGAATTGTAACGATATTTAAGTTACAACCAACGAATGCTGACTCGCCAATTTCTATCACTGAATTTGGAAGAGTTATGCCTGTCAAACTACATCCCCCGAATGCCCAATTTCCAATTTTCTTCACTGAATCTGGAATCATCACATTCGTCAAGTCTCTACATCCCGCAAACGCAGAATTTCCAATTTCTGTCACTGAATCAGGAATAGTTACGTTCGTCAAACTGCAACAATCAGAAAATGCCCATTCTCCAATTTTCGCCACAGTATCAGGAATTGTAATGTTCGTCAAACTGCAACAATCAGAAAATGCCCATTCTCCAATTTCCGTCACTATGTGTGGAATTCCATCTATTTCGACCTCTCTTGGAATTAACACCTCCGTAGGCAGAGTCCCATTATGACCTACGAGAGCAACTTCATCTGTGTTAATGGTTTCATACTGTAAACCATCATGTTCAACTTGTGTGTTTTCTTTCATTATATTATAATTTTAATTTTTAAAGAATTCTAAAAATATTATAAAAGAGAATTATATACATCTTGGTTGCAATTTAATTATCAGTTACCAGTTTTCAGTTGTCAGTAGAACCTCTTTGTGTAATCGACTTACCATTATGGAAAACAAACTGATTACTGATAGCTGATTACTAATTACAAATGATTGTGCTGCCAACTTATATATTTTTTCTTATAAAATCCATATGTAAAATCTCATTCTAATTATGCTCCATAAGCATAGTTACATCAAAATATAATTTTTCAAATCCTCTTGGATTTATCTCAAATTCCAAACAATCATACATTTTGTGGTTACATTGTCACAAACTTTGACGAACTAAAAAATTGCTTGGCACACCAAGTTGTTCTGCTATGTCATATTCCTGAGAAACCGAAAATACTGTAATTGCAGATTCTGGACTTAAAACAACTCCCGTTGACAACAATGCAGAAATGATTGAGAATCGTATTCCTGGAATAGAATGAAGCTGTCTAACTTTTTCTTGATTTTTGTTCTTTGCATCGTGTAGCTCATCTTCAAAATCTTCTTTGAGATTATATTCCTTATCGTACCAATAGTCCAATTCGGAAATGCCACCGTTAACAAAAGTGACATACATCAACTGCCGAACTTCTTCGCTACTCATATACTGTCCACTGCAAAATTTGTTTTCCAATTCAGCACTATACGAATTTTCGTATTGCGAAAAATCTACCGGGATAAATGCTTTTTTTTGTTCCAGATTACGATTATTTTTAATTGAATGTTACTAAATTTACCAACAAATCCTTTTTTTGTCAATCCAGTCGAAACAAATTTTTATTCAGGAATTTATAATTATAGATTCAAGTAGCAAGTGCAATTTTATAAAAAATTTTTGAAGAACACTTGTTTTGGGGAACGGAAAGACAATTTCTCACGAGGTCTTCGATTAATTTTCATTTGAACATCTTTTATGAAATTAGTTGATAGAGAATTAAATGATGTTTTTTTAGGAATATATTGCCGTATCAATTTATTGATATTTTCAACAGCACCCTTTTGCCATGAGGAATACAGATCAGTAAAATAAATGGTTGTATTAAGTTTATTCAGGCATTTACATAGCATGTTCTGCGAACTCTGATCCATTATCAGTTGTGATTGTTAACACATATTTTTTATATGGTAATAACAAACGATAAACAACCTCAGCGAGGGACTTGGCATTTTTACCATTGGGTAAATACTCCATAATCAGAAAATTTGTTGTTCGTTCCGTAAGTGTTACTATAGCTCCACTATTGTTTTTCCCGACTATCGTATCCATTTCCCAATCTCCAAATCTTTTCTTTTCATCTACAATTTTAGGACGATCTTTTATAGATATTCTATCGCGTATATGTGTCGTTGTCCATTTACATCGTTTTCGATGTTTT
>JAZRVS010000063.1:0-4363 GCA_045599365.1 Bacteroidales bacterium | reverse complement strand
TCACTTGGACAATAATAGTGAAAATAACTTGGCAAAGGTAACAGATCCTTTGAACGGAGTTAAAGGATTACGACAACTTGGTTATATGGTTGGTGGAAAACTTAACCCAGGTTCCTATTCTGATGATGAAAAATCATACACTTCATCTGAAGCAGGAATTGACTACAACGCTGGGTTGGTTGGCGCTATTGCCTATATCAACTCAGTGAAATCGCCAGTTGACACAAATAAATTTGGTCACCCAACACCTGATTTGGGTGGAGAAAAAACTCTTTGTGGTACTGGTTCGGTAACAATCAAAGCAACGGTTGATTTATCAAATCTTGAACCAGGAGAATCTGTTTCTTACAAATGGTATAACGGAAACACTCTCATGTCTGCAAATAACGGGAAAACTAGTATTACTGTAACTGCAGCAGGAACATATACATGCGAATTAACAAGTAACACAGGTTGGTCCACAAAAAGTTCCGTTGTCGTTTCAGCAACTCTTCCTGATGTTACTTTAGGCGATGACAAAACTCTTTGTAAAGAGACTTCGGCTACATTTGCAACAGACGTTGAAGGAGAAGGAATCTCCTACGCGTGGACAAAAGACGGCAAGACAATCGCTGGAGCTACTTCAAAATCATATACAGCATACGCTGGTGGTACTTACAAATTAACAGTTAGTGCATCGGGATGTACAAGTAAGTCCGACGAAGTAAAAGTTACATCGCAACTTCCTGAAGTTATTGGTGATACTATTTGCTCCGCAGGTACAGCCAATCTTTCTGTGAAAACAAGTGGCGATTACGAATGGTATAATGTTGCGGAGAATGGCACTGCATTAGCAAGTGGTGCAACATATAGTCCTTCTATAACGAAATCGACAACATATTATGTACAAGATGCTAGTTCCATTAATACAACTGCTGGACCATCATATAACAATCTTCAAGGTAATCGAACTTATGGAAATAATTATGTCCAAGTTACTGCAAAAAGTGCTGTTACTATAACGGAAGTGTCCGCTGTCGTTGGTAGTGTTTATTATGCGAGTGCACAATCGTTGACTTTAACCATTAATAATAAAGATTATAAATCAAAGGCAGTTCAATTATCAAACGCAGGGAAATATACATTTTCTTTTGAAAGTAATCCTATTGTCCTAGCTGCAGGTTCATACAAAATAGATATAAAATATGATAATGCGGCTTGTTCATGGTTTACAAATTGTGATTATAACTCGTTCCAACATACCGACATCTTAACATTTTCTAAAGGAAGTGAAGGTGATTATGCATATCCTGGATTATATGACTGGAAAGTATTTGCAGGTTCTACTTGCGCAAGAACTCCTGTGTTTGCTATCATAGATCCTGAAAATGAAAAATGTAGTTCCGATACCCAAGCTCCTACAGTACCATCTAATGTAACAGTGAGCGATATCACAACAAATTCAGCGTCAGTTTCGTGGACAAAATCAACAGACAATACCGCTGTTACAGGCTATGATGTGTATGTAAACGGAACTTTATATCAAACGGTTACAACGAATAGTTTGAATCTTACTGATTTAACCGAAAATACCGAATACACAATAAAAGTACGTGCTTTTGATGAAGCTGGAAACACTTCTGATTTCAGTACTGAAAAATCATTTACAACAGAAAAATCAACTTCAACACAAACAATTACATTGACGGCAGGTTGGAATCTTATTTCATTCTATGTTTTGCCTGATGATGCAAGTGTTGCAAATGTATTGGGTAGCAACATAAGCAAGGTTTCTATTGTGAAGAATAATGATGGATTCTACAAACCTGGTAAAGATGCTAAATTACAAAGTTTAACTGAGTTTACATTCGGTGATGCTTATTTAGTAAAAGCAACTTCGGCTTTTAATTTGACCATTGAAGGTGTTGAAGCAACGTCAACAACAATATCATTGAAGTCGGGGTGGAATTTACTTGGTTATCCAAAAGCAACTGAAGCAAATGCTTCTACTGTATTATCATCAATTTCATCAAAATATACAATTTTGAAGGATTTGTCTGCAAATCAAACGAAGTTGACTCCAGGTAAGGGGTATTATATCAAGATGAGTTCTGATGCAACAATAACAATAGAGTAGAACGAATTGATTACACATGAGGAATAAAGTCGTATTTGGTTTAATCTCTTTTATTATTTGTTTATCTGCTTGTAGTGGAACGGATGACAAACGGTCCTCGGAGAATATTCAAGATACGGTTATTCCTATTCAAGAAAAGTCGTTGGTTGGAATGATAAATGGTACAATTTATTGTATGCCATCTCCTTACGAAATAACACGACTTGTAGATGAATTACAAATTCAATATAATCCGTCGTTACCAAATTCTGTTATGAATTTTAGTTCTTATGAGTCATCTTATAAGAAATTGCTTAATCTGGGAATTTATGGAATTGATATTGCCTATATGTCTTTGTATGAACAAATTTCAGAGGCACTTATTTACTTCGCGACATTAAAGTCTTTGGCAAATCAAGTGGAACTTGCGTCTGTTTTTGATGCTGTAACAATGGAACGATTGGAAAATAATATGGAAAATACTGATTCTTTGTTATCAATATTGACTACAAAATTTTATGAATCAGATGGTCTGTTGAAAAGTGAAAAACAACACGATGAAGCAGCATTGATATTAACTGGGACTTGGATTGAAAGCTTGTTTATCCTAACGCAAATTGAAAAAGATAATCATAACGAAAAAATTATTGAAAAAATAGCAGAACATAAATTTGCTGCAGAATCAATACTGAATATTCTTCGTCCATATTACGAAAAATCTGATGATTACAAACAATTGATTGATGCAATTGTAAATATTTGTTATGAGTTTGATGGTGTTGATTATTCATACTCGTATCGACAACCATCAACAATGGCAAGTAAGCATACAACAGTGATAAATAGTGATTCAAAGCTCACTATTTTTCCAGAACATGTAACGCATATTGCAGAAAAAATAGCAGAACTTCGAAACGAAATTATCAAATGAAACATTTTTATTTTATACTTACAATATTGCTTTGTTTTTCGTTGGGTGCAACTGCACAAAATCAGTGTAGTAGTTTGTTGACAAATGAATATCTTTCTGATGGTCAATATTACTCAAGTTTGATTACCTTTGGTGAGGTAAAAAGTTGTGATGTAACTTTAATTGCAGGCAACGAATATCGAATTATAGTATGTCCTCAACAAGCAAAAAATATTCAAATGCAATTGGTTGATAAACAGGGAAATATTCTTTTTGATAACAAAAGTTATTCTTATACAAATTATTGGAATTTTGTAATTAAAGAAACTATAAATTGCGATTTGAAATTGCAATTGTCTAATAAAGACGTTGAGGTTGACGAGATAGTGGTGT
This sequence comes from Bacteroidales bacterium, assembly GCA_045599365.1. GTDB lineage: Bacteria > Bacteroidota > Bacteroidia > Bacteroidales > UBA1715 > UBA1715. The sequence goes on along the minus strand of JAZRVS010000063.1, from coordinate 965 downwards.
TAATTGGATATAAAAAATAGTATAATCGTTTTATTTTATATATTTTATGAGTGAACGTATAATAGAAGCATTGTTGAAACTTTTCGCTGTTTTTGCGAAAACTGATGGTAACAAGAATGATAAAATTAAAATTGTTGAGCTTTTTTTAGCTGCTCAATTAAATAAAGAATTGGCAAAAAAATATTTGCCAACATTTGAGCAAGAATACGATGAAGTTATGGCTGATATTAGTCGTATAACAGAAAAAGCAAGTGCAAAAGGAGATGTTGATACAGAAAAATTAAAGTTCAAAATTGAGGCAAAACTTTCTGCTCGTATTCACAAAATAGGAAATAGTATTAACCAAGAATTAACGCAACGTCAAAAGTTATATGTTGTTATCAGTTTGTTGGAATTTGTGTCAACAGACAAGGAAATAACAGAATCGGATAAAGAGTTTTTGAATGCTCTTGTTGAAGATTTGAACATTGATGCTGAAGAGTATCGTCAATTGTGTGACTTTATTCTACACGAATTCAGTGAAATACCAGATTCTGAAAATTTATTGATAATTAATAATCTAAAAGAATCTGGTGAGGTTGAAGCAAAACATATTTGTTCACCACATCTTTCAGGTACAATAAAAGTATTTTATTTACGAGCATCAAATTTGTTGATTTTCCGTTCGTTCGAGGTCGGCGAAATTTCTTTGAATAGTCAACCAATTTACGAAGATAAGGTTACTATTTTGAATATTGGTACGGCAATTAGAAGTTTGCAAATAACGCCAATTTATTATAGCCAGATTTTAAATGTATTCAATACTGCGAATTCAGAAGCTGGTGTTGTATTTAAAGCTGATAATATTACCTACAAATTTAAAGGCGGAAATACTGGTCTTCATGAATTTTCAATGGAAGAAGCTTCGGGTAGTTTGGTCGGTATTATGGGCGCTTCTGGAGCTGGAAAATCAACTTTGTTGAACG
>JAZRVS010000062.1:0-2072 GCA_045599365.1 Bacteroidales bacterium | reverse complement strand
CTCCGACATTCGTCTGCGTTCGGGTTTTTAACATATAGGAAATTATAGCACTTCAAAACATAACCAGCAAAAAAACAACTTGACAAATCTGTAAAAAAGTGTATTTTTGTAAAAAATCACGGAAATGGCAAAATATCAACTAACATTAGACAAACGTACGACAATAGGTCGCTCTATCTTCAATTTTTTGGAAGATTTAGATTTTGTTGACGAAAACACTATCGAAGTTGACGAACGAAATTCATTTTGTCGTTCATTGATTTCTTTTTTACAACAAAACAATGCAATAAAAGTCAATCCAAAAAATCAAATAGCCAAAGCGATAACGGAACAATTTATGAAAACTCGTAAACGCAAAGGTGAACTAACAGAGAGAGAGCTTGCCATAATCAACTCGCAGATTAACGCTTCGTATCATTTTTCAAAAATATGAAAATAGAGCAGCAAGATATAATAATTACAAACTTCTACGACGGTAGGCATTGGAAAGAAAGACCTGCACTTGTTGTATCTAACAACGAATTACAAGAAATAGAAGATATTGTTTATCTTGTAATGATTTCCACAAAAGATTATAACGAACAATATTGCTACAAACTAACAGATGATATGTATAGCGGTACTCTCGACAAACAAAGCTTCGTAAAGTGCCATCTCATAGAATTTGACGCAACAGCACAAATTGGAAGAAAAATAGGCAAAATGAAACAACCCTATTTTGATGAAATTGTTGAGAAAGTAAAGACATCAATTTTCTAACTCTCCACCAAAATACTTCTCAAACGCCTGTTGCATTTCGTCGGGATGCTCGCAGTTTTCGTAACCGCCAAGCAAGTCCCAAAACAAATCTTCGCTAAGCGAACGGAATGCACGAAGTTTGTCGCAGTTTCCGTATTCCGAATCGTGAAAATCGGATTCGTCGAGCAAGGCACGTATGTCGCAGTCGTCGTGTGTCTCTATAAATTCAAGTTCCTGTTTGTAGTCGCAACATTCCGCATTGGAAAGGTTTGCCTGTGCCGTATAGCTTGAGCGTACAAAATCTATCAAATCCATTGGACCGCCGTAGCTTTCAAGCAAAGCGACTACTCTTTTCTCGTAGGCGGTTAGTTGAGCCTTTTCCTGCTCTTTTTCGGCAAGTGCTATTTTTGCCTGTGCCATCTTCAACTTCAATTTTGCCGCTTTTTGTTTTTAACATATAGGAATTTATAGCTCTTCAAAACAATACACCGATTTGCTGAAAATTGATGGTGTAAACAGCGATAACTCGCTTATTCTAAAGAATGCCAACAACACACAAATTGCTCTTATTGGTGTTAAGATTGACGTTACAAAAGCAAACAAGATTGTGGAAACTTCACTTGTAAACCGTGAGGGTAAAGTAAAGGAGTTTATTCAAGCCGACGATTACACAATTACTGTAAAAGGGAATTTATACGGTGACCGTAACAAGTTTCCGCTTGAATCATTACAACAACTGCTCGAGGTGCTACGACCTAACCAAAATATGGAAATTGCAAGCCCTTATTTGGAAGCTTTTGGTATTTGTAAGGTTGTGTTGACAGATGCCAAATTTCTACAAGACCAAATGCGTTATTTCAATGTAATGCCATTTTCCTTGGGCATAAAAAGCGATTTTGAATATGAATTTTTAGTAGAATAAATCACCACGCTATGCCAGGCCATACATCAACATATTTGATTGAGAAATCACTAAATCCTTCGACTATACGAATGGTAAAATCTGGGAAATCATCAACAATTTGCCATTCACCACATTCGTTAGCAAAACCATCAACAATTCTAACATTCAAGTTTGGGAACGAATCGTTTATGCTAATTAAAAAAGTCGGAAATTCTTCCACTATTTTCACACGTCCATATAGTGGAATACCATTGAACGTACAATCGTCATCAATTGGATTTTCGGCGAATAAAACCAAAGGCAGAAAGCAAATCAATATAAGAAGAAATCGTTTCATAGCATAGGAAGAATTACAATGGTTACACTTGAATGTAAAATAACAATACAATCCAAAGATACACAAAAAAAAGTGTATTTCAACTATGTGAAC
>JAZRVS010000061.1:0-8371 GCA_045599365.1 Bacteroidales bacterium | reverse complement strand
TTGTCGTTTTTCCAAAATTTTCTATTTCCCAAGAGCAAAATCAAAGATTTTTTCAAAAACTGATAAATTTCTCAGTTTTTCTCAATCTGAAAAGTTTGCAGCATAAAAAAAGAGACTGCTCTTTTGAGACAGTCTCTTTTTTTATAAAAAAATCCTTCCCTGCTGACAGAGAAGGATTTTCTTTAAATATGTAATCAAAATTATTTCTTGATTGCTGCAACACCTGGAAGAACTTTACCTCCAATAGCTTCAAGTAAAGCACCACCACCCGTTGAGATGTAAGAAACTTGGTCAGCTAAGCCGAATTTGTTGATACAAGCGACAGAATCGCCACCACCGATTAAAGAGAATGCACCTTCTTTTGTTGCAGCTGCGATAGCATTTGCAATAGCTTTTGAACCAGCAGTGAAGTCGTCACATTCGAATACTCCAGCAGGACCGTTCCAAAGAATTGTTTTAGCACCTTTAATAGCGTCAGCAAATTTCTTTTGGCTGTCTGGTCCAGCATCCAAACCTTCGTAACCATCAACAATTGCACCTGAAGGGGCAACTTTAACGTCAGCACCAGCTTTCAACGACATTGTGTCGAAATCGAAAGCATTTGTGATAACAGAGTCAGTTCCAAGAACTAATTCTACGTTGTTTTTCTTTGCTAATTCTTGAATGTTAAGAGCTAAATCAAGTTTATCTTCTTCGCAGATAGAAGAACCAACTTTACCACCATTTGCTTTAGCAAAAGTATAAGTCATACCACCGCAAAGGATAAGTTTGTCAACTTTTGTCATCAAGTTTTCGATGATACCGATTTTTGTAGAAACTTTAGAACCACCCATGATAGCAACAAATGGACGATTGATGTTGTTCAATACGTTGTCAACAGCCTTAACTTCTTTTTCCATCAAGTAACCTAACATTTTACTGTCTTCGTTGAAGTAATCAGCGATAACTGCAGTAGAAGCGTGAGAACGGTGTGCTGTTCCGAATGCGTCCATAATGTAGCAGTCAGCGTAAGATGCCAATGTTTTAGCAAATTCTTTTTGTTTTGCTTTCATTTCTTTCTTAGCTGCATCGTAGTTAGGATCTTCTTTTTCGATTCCAACAGGTTTACCTTCTTCTTCTGGGTAGAAACGAAGGTTTTCCAACATAAGAACTTCTCCTGGTTTCAAGGCAGCAGCAACGTCAGCAGCTTTAGCACAATCAGGAGCAAATTTTACAGGAGCACCAAGACGTTCGGAAACAGCGTCAACGATTTGTCCCAAAGAATATTTTGCAGCAACTTGTCCTTTGGGTTTACCCATGTGAGACATAATAATCAAAGAACCACCATCAGCCAACACTTTTTTCAATGTTGAAAGTGCACCCATAATACGAGTGTCATCTTTAACTTTACCGCCTTCTAGTGGCACGTTGAAGTCCACGCGAACGATAGCTTTTTTCCCAGCAAATTTGTAATTGTCAATTGTTTGCATCGTATAAATTGTTTATTGTTAATACTAAATTTTTGCAGCCCAAAGTTAGAAAATTTTGCGAAAATAAATGTATGTGTTGCACAAAAAAAAGGAAGAACGATATCTCATTCTTCCTTTGGGTGCCCAGAGAGATTCGAACTCTCGACATTCAGAACCACAATCTGACGCTCTAACCAACTGAACTATGGGCACCATGTAATTCGGTGCAAAAGTAATTAAATTTTTATTATCGCAAAACTTTATTTCATTTTTTGTTCAGATACTAAATTTCCATCTTTTGAAAAGTATTTCCATGTCCCTGTTGGACGACCATCTTCGTATTCTGCAATGTAGTCAACTTTGCCATTGTCAAACCATTGTGTAAATGTCCCATCTTGAAGGCCATCTTTATAAGTTCCTTCAAACATTTTTTCTCCATTTTGATACCAAAAAGTGTTGATACCGTTTTTGATACCATCTTTATAGTTGGTTTCTTCTTGTTTCTCACCATTATAATAGAACCGAACTGTCCTTGTTGGATTAAGAGTGTCATTCTCCGAAAAATATTCAACGTAAGATGGTTTCCCATTGGGATGCGTTGCTACAATTTGTTCTTTTTCGTTTGTGCAAGCAACAAACAATATAGTTGAAAGTATAGCAACAATAGTATATTTTTTCATATTTGTTAAATTTTGACAACCTTCCAATGCTTGATTGTAAAAGAATTCATCTTTTTTTGCAGAGTATTCTTATATTTTACAATTGCACAAAAATAGTTTTTTTTTAATAAATTGAGAAAAGTGTTTGTTATTCTATAAAATTTTATACATTTGCAGTCCAAATTCAGAAGGAATAATAGTTATTACGATGTACGCAATAGTAGAAATAGCAGGACAGCAATTTAAAGTTGCTAAAGACGACAAAATCTATGTAAATCGTCTTGCAAATGGTGAAGGTGAATCAGTTGATTTCGAGAATGTTCTTTTAGTAGCAGATGCTGATGTAAAAGTTGGAACTCCAACTGTAAAAGGAGCAAAGGTTACAGCAAAAGTTTTGTCTCATGTAAAAGGAGATAAGGTGATTGTATTCAAGAAAAGACGTAGAAAAGGATATAAAGTTAAAAATGGTTTTAGAGCTGCTTTAACACAAATCCAAATTGAAAGTATTGTTGCATAATTTAAAGATTTAAAGAAATGGCACATAAAAAAGGTGTAGGTTCTTCTAAGAACGGTCGTGATTCAGAAAGCAAACGTCTTGGAGTAAAAAAATCAGGCGGACAAGCAGTTGTTGCTGGTAATATCATTGTTAGACAACGTGGAACTGTAAAAATGCCAGGTGAGAACGTTGGTATGGGACGTGATCACACATTGTTCGCTTTGGTTGATGGTACAGTTAAATTCCAAAGAAAACGCGAAAATAAATTGTATGTATCTGTAGTTCCAGCTGCAGAAGCATAATTTATTCTTTTGGTATGTTAACTTCTGAATTGCTTTATTGTGGTTCAGAAGTTTTTTGTTGTCAATAGGTTTAGGAGACGTAATTGTATTGCGTCTCTTTTTATTTTGTCATTATCGAATATGAATTGTAATTGCTCGACGATTACCTTTTTTATCAACAATAGTTAAAGTGTAATCACCAGTGTCAGGTTTTACACTTATTTTGTGAGGTCCAGTTGTTTCTCCTATATAACAATCATTAAGATGCCAAAATAAAGTGGAATGCTCGCGACGGCAAGCTGCTTCAAATACAACGTGTTCTAATTCTCCACTGAAACCTCTTGGTATTATGATGGTTGCTCCGTGTTCGGGATAAATGAAATCTAACTGGTCTAATGAGTTTTCTATGCAATCGCTTCGTAGTGGTGGAAGAACTTGATAATTCGCGTGGCATTTTTGATAGTAATATTCTTGAGATGTCGGTAAAACAAACCAAGATTTAGAAATCATATCATCAACGCATTCACATGAACTATTTATTTGCCATTTCATATCTTTTGAAAGATGAATAATTTTACAATAGGAGCAAATTTCAGTCTGTTCAGTTATCGTTGGTAATAAAATCGTGTCAACTAAATAACAATTTGTAGAGGCTATACAGCCACTTTGTTTGCAAACTCGCATTGCCTCCATATTTTGAGTCGGTTCCGAAAACCATTCAACATTGTCAAGTAACGCAAAAACATCAAACATTATAGGGGCAGAATAGCCTATGCCAGTAAGTCCAGATCGACCCTCTCCCGTTGCGTTGCCTGTCCATACACCAACGACATATTTTGGGGTAACTCCAATAGCCCATGCATCACGACTTCCCCAACTCGTTCCAGTTTTCCATGCAATATTTTTCATAGAGCGAAATTGTGACCATTCTGCTTCCTCTTCTGGACGGTTGAGTTGTGACATGGCTTTAAATGCGTACCAAATACCTGGATTGTCAATGCGTGTTTGTTCATTCTTTTGATTTTTTTGATTTTTTTGTATTTGTAGGGATAACTTACGATACATTTTGCACAAATCCCATAATGTTATTTCTGCACCACCTAAAATTAAAGAAACTCCATAATGATCTTCATTGTGATGAAGTGTTGTCATTCCGAGCCATTTTAAATCCTCCATAAAACATCCTGGTGTGTGCTGAATTAGCATTCTCACTAATGGGACATTGAGAGATTTGATTATTGCTTCGTCTGCGTGTACAGCTCCACTAAATGTGTGATTAAAATTTGATGGTACAAAACCATCAATGGAAAGCGGGGTGTCGGAAATTAGTTGATATGGCGTGATTTCACCAGAACTAATCATCGCTGCGTATAAAAATGGCTTTAGTGTACTACCTGGACTTCGTTCACTTTGTATAATATCTACTTGCCAAGCTTCGGTATTTTGATTGGTGGAATTTCCAACATACGCAATTGGCTCGCCAGAAGCAACGTCTAATACAAGAATTGCCACATTGTCCACATGGTTGGAACTACTATATTTTTTTGAATAATCGTTTGCAATTTGTTGTACGTTTCTTTGTAGTTGATTGCGTATCGTTGTACGTATTATTTCTCCATTTTGGCTTTTTGATTTATAATCTAAAAAATGAGGAGCATTGTTGGGAATTGCGTATGGAATATCGGGTAGCGGTTCTTCTAATGCCAAATTCAATTCTTCTTGCGTAAGAATTCCTCTTTTGTGAAGAATGTGCAATAGTTTATTCCGTTTTTCTCTTAATGCACTTCGATTCTTACCAGGATGAATGAGAGCAGGTGAATTCGGTAAAACAGCTAAGCAACACATTTCCGACCAAGATAAATAGTCTAAATCTCGGTTAAAGTATCGCCATGTAGCAGCATTTATTCCTACAATGTTTCCACCAAAAGGTGCATGCGAGACGTACATTTTTAGAATTTCATCTTTTGTGTAAGTACATTCAATATCTATTGCCCAAAGAGATTCAACAATTTTATTCCATATAGTTCTTGGTTGGTTGCCCCGAGCCATTCGGGCTAATTGCATTGTAAGTGTGCTACCACCTTCTCTATGTTCACTATGTTTTAAATTATGTCGTAATGCACGTGCAATTCCAATAGGATCAATTCCCCAGTGATGATAAAATCGTTGGTCTTCATAATTCAATAAACAAGAAATAAATTTTTGATTTATTGAGTCGGGTGGTGGAAACCTCCATTGCCCATCTTTAGCTATTCGAGCGCTAAGAAGATTCCCTTTGTTATCTAAAATAATTGTTGATGTTTGTTGGGGAAATAATTGTTTGGGAATAACACAAAAATGAAACAACAGACAAGAAACTACTATACAAAAAAAAAGAGTAGTGATAATGAGTAATTTTTTTGGTTTTCTATCTGTCATTATGGAGAATTTCATGTTAAAAGACGAAAAAAGACGCGAATATCCGCGTCTTTCCCTATAAAATCAATTTAGTATCTTTTATTTATCGTTATTTGTATGGTCAGCCATATAATGAGCTCCGACACTTGCTTTTCGAGCTTTTGCTGCCTTAATAACTAAATAGCCAACTTGAACAAGATTTCGTAATTCGCATAATTTGCGTGATAGTTTTGTTTGTTGGTATAATTCTTCTGTTTCTGAATAAATTGTCCATAATCGGTTGAATGCACGTTTCAATCGAACTTCACTACGAACAATTCCTACGTAGTTGCTCATCAATTGTTTAATTTCTTTTAAACTTTGTGTGATAAGAACCATTTCTTCTGGGTGTGATGTGCCTTCATCATCCCAATCTGGAATTGATGTCTGCCAATCATTTTCATCTTTTTCCTTCATTGCAACTTTTGATGCAAAATCGGCATAAGCAATGGCTTCAAGTAAACTATTAGAGGCTAAACGATTACCTCCGTGTAGTCCAGTACAAGTGGTTTCTCCAGCTGCATAAAGATATTTAATTGATGTGCGACCATCTAAATCTACTTTTACTCCGCCACAAAAATAGTGACAAGCGGGAGTAACTGGAATCATATCTTTTGTAATATCAATGCCAATACTTAAACATTTTTCATAAATGTGTGGAAAATGTTCTTTCAATTCCTCAGAATCAAGATGTCTGCAATCTAAGTAAACGTGATCATCTCCATTTTTCTTCATTTCATTGTCGATGGCGCGAGCAACAATATCACGAGGTGCAAGATTTCCCCGTTTATCGTAACGAGTCATGAATGCTTCTCCATCTTTGTTCCGAAGAATCGCGCCAAAACCACGCATAGCTTCTGTAATTAAGAAATTTGGCGATTCACTTGGATTGTAGAGTGCGGTTGGGTGAAATTGAACAAATTCCATATTGTCAACAATACCTTTGGCACGATATACCATTGCAAATCCGTCTCCAGTTGCTACAACTGGGTTGGTCGTTGTTGAAAACAATTGTCCCGCCCCTCCAGTGGCAAGCATTGTTGTTTTTGCTAAGATTGTTACAACTTCGTGATTTTCAAGGTTTAAAGCGTAAACTCCATAACACTGAATGTCTGGTTGATGTCGCTTAACTAATATGCTTAAATGATGTTGGGTGATTAAGTCAACAGCAAAGAAATTTTCGTAGATAGTAATGTTTTTATGTCCTCTTACTTTCTCACACAAAGCTCGTTGAACCTCAAAACCTGTATTGTCTTGGTGGTGAAGAATTCTATGTTTGCTATGACCACCTTCACGATGTAAATCAAATGTTTGATTGTCATCTTCTTTATCAAATTGTGTTCCCCACGAAATAAGGTCTTGAATCGCTTTAGGAGCGTATTCAATTACTTTTTTTACTGCTTCTTCATCACAAATTCCTGCTCCAGCAATTAGAGTGTCTTCAATGTGTTTTTTGAAACTATCAGATTTAGACGTGTTCAACACAGCAGCAATGCCACCTTGAGCATACGAAGTGTTTGTTTCATCAAGTTTCGTCTTTGAAATAATTGTAACGGTTCCTGTTTCAGCTACTTTCAAGGCAAAACTAAGTCCTGCTAGTCCAGAACCAATAACCAAATAATCAGTAGTAATTCTCATTTCTTGTTGAATTATTGTTCTATTTCAAATAAAAATGGAACAGCAACGAATTGTTGAAATTCCAATCCTGCATTTTTTACGTCATCATCATTTTCTGGATAAAACCAATGGATAGCCACTGGAATATTTGTTTTGGTATGATACTCTTCCAAAAACCTAAACATTTTTAATAAATATTTGGACGATGATGTGTTGTAATAATCTAAATGAACTTCTATTGTGAATCCGTCGGAAAATTCTTGGATGTTATTTTCTAACCAATCAATTATTGGCGCATAAAATGCAGACGCATCTTCAGGAAAAGAACGTCCAATTAGACACAGTTTGCTTTCGTCAATGTTGAAATACACTTCTGGTGTGTGTGGTGATTTTTCTATGTAAAGGTGTTCCATATCTATTTTTTTTCAAACAAAGCATTTTCTATTATTCCACAAAGAATGTGACCAATCATTATGTGGGCTTCTTGTATTCTTGCTGTTTCTTTTGATGGTACAATAATGCAAATGTCACACAAGTCAGTCATTTTCCCTCCGTTCCCACCAGTTAAACCAATAGAGAATATTTTTTTTTCTTTACAGGTCTTTAGCGCTTTTACTATGTTTTCTGAATTTCCAGATGTTGATATACCAACAAAAATATCTCCTTCGCAACCTTGTGCAGCAACTTGTCTGGAAAATAAAAAGTCATAGCCATAGTCATTACCAATAGATGTAACAATGGAACTATCTGTTGATAATGCTAAAGCAGGCAATCCAATATGATCAAAACAAAAACGATTTACCAATTCTGCTGCTAAATGTTGAGCGTCAGCTGCACTACCACCGTTCCCTGCAAACATAATTTTCTTTTTAGCTTGGTATGCAAAAATCATTTTTTGAGCAACGGATTCTATTTGTGAAAGTATATTCTCGTTGTTCAAAATTGCTGATTTTACGGCAATTGAACGTTCAATATCGTTTCGTATAATCTCTTTCATATTACAATCTTCCATCAATAATTGAGCGTGGTATTTTCCCTTTTACATCAAATACGACGTGTTGTTTTTTTAGTAAGTCAAGAATATTTAATGTCGAAAAATCTTTGTGAGCAACTGCGACAATTGCTGCGTCAAATTTTTTGCGAGGTAACGTATTTACAATGGAAATACCATATTCTTGTTTCACAATTTTCGGATTTGCCCATGGATCATATATAGAAACATGAACATTGTATTCTTGTAGTGCACGATAAATATCAATAACTTTGGTGTTTCTTACGTCAGGACAATTTTCTTTGAACGTAAATCCGAGAATGACGATATTGCTGTCAAGGACTTGTATCCCTTTTTTTAACATCAATTTAATTGTTTGATTTGCAACGTATTCACCCATGCCATCATTCATTCTTCTTCCTGCGAGTATAATCTCGGGATTG
>JAZRVS010000060.1:0-3148 GCA_045599365.1 Bacteroidales bacterium | reverse complement strand
GGAAAACACCCATTCTTTCTCGTATTTTTTCGCTGTAATCTTTTGTTACAGAATAGTTTGAATCGTAAAATTTCATTTCACAAAGGTTTATAATTCTGTCAACGCGTTCTATCAATAAGTCTATTTGTGCGCCTTTTGAGTCTTTGTCTGCCGTTTTACGCCATGCGGAAATTTCTGTGGCTATGCCAGAAATACCTAATGCTTTTTTTATTTGATGTGTGTGTGTCATACAAACCAATTCAAAAGAAAGTCCCTGCCATGAACTGATTTGTGAAGATTGGATGTTATGAGTCCAAAATTCTTCGTCGGTTATTTTGTTGTCTTCAACAAAATGGAGATAAAATAGAGTGTAAAAATCAACAAGTTTGTAAATCGTATTTTTCTTTTTTTTGCCAATCATATTGGATTCTAAACAAAAGTCGCATTTTACAAGGTTGCCCAAAATGGTTGTAAGCCCACCGCCAGAAATACCTATTTTTTCGGAAATTTCTTTGCGCGTCATACCTTCTTTTTTATTGGCTAATTCTCTAACGACTGAAATGTATTTATCGGCGTGTACAAACAGTGCGCCGTATAAATCTTTAAATTCCGATTGCAGTAATGAATTTTTCTTAAAAAACAGTCTGTCAATGTTTTGAACTAAACTCAACGAAGAGTCCAATAAACTTAGATAGAATGGAACTCCGCCAATCGCCATATAACATTGAATGATTTGAAATCTATCCCAATTGCAACCTAAATCTTGCAAATACAGTTCAGTTTCGTACAAATTGAATGGTCGTAAATAAATTTGATTGGTGATTCTATTGTGCAGACCTCCTTGATTTTCAATGAGATTACTTACCATCCACGAAGTGGAACTGCCGCAAGCAATCAACAAAATATCGTCTCGCAGATTTGCCCAAGCATTCCAAAAAATCTCCAGTGCTTTAACAAAGTCCGATTTATAATTGTCAATCCATGGCATTTCGTCAATAAAGACGATTTTTTTCTTTGAGGAAGGGAGAGAATCTAAATATTTTTGTAATGTTTCAAATGCCTCAAACCATGTAGTGAAAGAATATTTTTTTCGCACTTTTGAATATGATTGCAAATCTGTTGCAAAGCGGTCAAGTTGTTGTTGTGCGGTAATATTACGAGCACCGACAAACGAAAAATCGTATGTGTCATTGAAAAAACTACGTACTAAAAACGTCTTGCCAATACGACGACGACCATAAACCACAACGAATTCAGAGCGTTTTGATTCCACACATTTTTGTATTTCTTTGCATTCTTGTTCTCTGCCGATTAACATTGATTTCATATTTGTTAATTTTTGCCAAATGTATTGTTTTTTTTGAGATTTGGCAACTTTTCACTTTGATTTTTGCCAAATCTTGATTTTTCTATGAGATTTGGCAAAAATTCAAAGAGGTCGGTTATTCTCTTAAACAAAAAAGCAACTCTAAAGAGTTGCTTTTTTGTTGTTAAGAATGTTCTATTCTTAAATTCCCAATGATTTTTTCAAACCTTCTATTTTCTTGTCTAATTCGGCTTCGGCTGCTTTCAATTCGCCTTTGTTGACAATTGTTGTCTTTACGCCAAAGTAGAATTTGATAAGAGGTTCAGTTCCCGAAGGTCTTGCTGTTACTTTCGAGCCATCTTCTGCAAAGAATTGTAATACATTTGATTTTGGCAAGTTGATAGGTTCTGTTCTGCCATCTTGATATGTTGTGATTTGTTTTCCGTAATCTTTAACGTATGCAACAGGAGAACCGTTCAATTCTTTTGGCGGATTGTTTCTGAATGCTTCCATCATTGCTTGGATAGCTTCTTTACCAGCTTTACCTTCTTTTTCAATAGAACAAAGTGTTTCTTTGTACAATCCGTATTCAACGTATGTTTCCATCAAAACATCGTACAAACTTTTTCCTTCGTTTTTAGCAACTGCTGCAGCTTCGGCAACAAGCGTACACGCAATAACAGCGTCTTTGTCGCGTACGAAATCGCCAGCCAAGTAACCGAAACTTTCCTCGCCACCGCCGATGTATTGTTTTTTGCCTTCCAATTCACGGATTTTTTCACCAATGTATTTGAAGCCAGTCAATACGTCGAACATTTCTACGCCGAATTTCTTACACATATCTGTAATCAATTCTGTAGTAACGATGGTTTTAACAACGAATTCTTTTCCTTTAAGTTTTCCAGCTTTTTGCCATGCAGAAAGTAAATATTGAGTAAGAATAGTTGCTGTTTGGTTACCATTCATTATTACATAGTTACCTTCGGAATTCTTAACAACAATACCAACACGGTCGCCATCTGGGTCGGTTGCCATAATAATGTCGGCGTTCATTTCCTTACCTTTTGCAATGGCCATCTTCATTGCTGATTCTTTTTCTGGGTTAGGAGAGCCTGTAACTTCGTGAAGTTTGTTCAACCAATCTTTTTCTGTTACAAAATCTTCTTCTTTAATTTCGCCAACACCTGGTTTACGAAGAGAAGGGAATTCTCCAGAAACAACTGCTTGTTCTTCAATTACGTTTACGTTTTCGAAACCTAATTCTTTCAAAACTCTTGGCACCAAACGTCCGCCAGTTCCGTGGATAGGAGTGTAAACTATTTTGAGGTCTTTTTGTTTCTTAATAATGTCGCCGTTGATTGAAAGGCTCTTGATTGCGTCGATATATGGACGGTCAATCAATTCGTCCCAAAGAATGATGTTTTCTTCGTTACCTTTCCATTTCACGTCGTCGATAGATGCGATTTTGTTTACTTCGGCAATTACGTTCGTGTCGTGTGGTGGAACCAATTGGCAACCATCGTTCCAATATGCTTTGTAACCATTGTATTTAACAGGGTTGTGCGAAGCTGTGATGTTTACACCAGCTTGGCAACCTAAATGACGGATTGCGAAAGACAATTCTGGAGTTGGACGCAATTCTTTCGAAAGATATACTTTGAAACCATTGGCAGCAAAAATGTTTGCAGTAGTTTCAGCAAACAAACGGCTACGAAGACGACAGTCGTGAATAACGGCAACCTTAATTTCTTTTTCGTTTGGATATGCTTTCTTAATGTAGTTTGCAAATCCTTGTGTTGCCATACCAACAGTGTAGATGTTCATTTTGTTGGTTCCAACACCGATAACACCACGCAAACCACC
>JAZRVS010000059.1:0-2100 GCA_045599365.1 Bacteroidales bacterium | reverse complement strand
CGATTGTCTTTTTAATTGTTTTGTTCATTTTTATCAATCCTTTCTTTAAGTAGTCATTATCAATGTTACATAAAATTTTTCATTTGTCAAATATTTTTTTATGTACATTGATCAATAAGCGACAACTATTTGAAACCAGTTCCCGAGATGTGAAAAATAGTGTTCCCAAGGTGTGAAATATTCACTCTAATCACAAAATACTTGATTGTTCGATGCAACAATCAAGCGTAATTGTCTTGCCTTCTACGCACAGCAGCTTCGAAGAACCCATCCAAATCAAATCCGGGTTCTGTTTTTGTCTTTGGTTTTACATCTTTTTCGTTTTGTTCCCATAATCGTATTGTTGCTTTCCAATCTTTCATTTTCACACCCTTTTTTAGTTCCAAGCCTCGTGCTTCGTTGTAATCAACAAAGTGTTGGGCGTCTATATTGTTATTGCGCTCAATGCAATATGCTTTAACTTCTTCCACTGTTGGAGGTGTGATACACTCGTGTATATTTTCTTCATTCTTAACTCTATTATCTAAACTCTTAATCTCTTTATCTCTAATATCTATCTCTGGTGGAAAATTTTCCACCTTTGTTCCACCGTCATCACACTTTTGCTGTTTTCGTTCCACTCTTTTGCGTATTTGCTCTTGTTTTTTTTCTGCAGAAATTGTAGAACTTCCAACAATTTTTTGAGTTTCTTTAAGAAAAATCGTTAAATCGTCGAGGATTTCAATCAAATCAAGTTCTATGAATGTTTTCATCGCCAGGTGCACTGTGTCTATATCTGTGTCAGTTAATGCCGAGAGCATATCTTCACTGTAGGGAATTGAGTCGCTAAATCTCAAGTAACCTTCGTGGCTAATTGATTCTAGCAAGAGTTGAATGTAAAACAGAACGAAATCCTTGCCGTTTTTCATCGATTTGATAATTTTAATGTCTGGACGTTTGAAGAAATCATCTTTAAATTTAAGCCAGTAAAATTTGCTATTGTTGTATTCTGCCATTTTTCACTCCTAGAATGGTAAGTCGACATCTTCATCAATCTCAATATACTTTGGTTCTAGAATTGGTTCTTTACGTTCAAAATTCGAAATTCCATTTGATTTATTTCCAAAAGCAATTGAGTCTACTCTCACATAAGTGGACTTAACCATCTTATCATCATTATTTTTGTAATTGTTTGTTTCAAGTTCACCGAAGATAATTAGTTGATCGCCTTTGTGACAATACTTGCATATTGTTTCAGCTTTCTTTTCCCATGCTATGCAATCGATGAAATCTGTCAAATTCAGATTGTGCTTTCTATTGCAAGCAATTGTAAATTTTACTACTGATTTGTTGGCTGGGGTCTGTTTTAACTCTGGGTCCATTGTTAAGCGGCCCTCAAGTTCAATTGAATTCATAAACATCTCTCTTTCGTATTAGTTTCAAGCTCTTGTTCTAAAATTTACCACAAAGAAATAGACAATTTTTGAGTGCCGTTGGGTTGGCCAAATAGAAAGCAAAAAAACCCTAGGGTATAATTTTAACTTAACATCAATTTTTGTGTAGAATTCTAATTTAATTGGGCTCAATAATGTCTATTTCGTAGTAGCTTTAAATGCTTTGTGCTAATATTTTATCACAAAGGAAAAAATAGTATTAGTGTCCCATTGGGAGTCCCAATGGGCACTTTTTTGAATAAAATGCGCACCCTAGGGTATAACTTTTGGAAATTTGATTTGCTATTTTTTGTGTTAACTAATTAAAAAAGATGTGGTATAATGAATCAAAGTTTCTAGAGTGAAGTGAGAACAATTTTTCCCCTAGGGAATACATCAAGGCAGAAATGATCGAGATGATGTTATACTGAATTTCGCAACATTTCTTTTTACTGGTTTTAAAATTATCCACAGAGATAATACTCTGAAAAACGCATACAGGACAAGGAAATATCGCTATATGGAAATATACAAACATTTAAATAAGTATTATAAAAAATTGTTCGGTGAACGAACGCTCAAAATATGCGTTGATGGTGGATTTACATGTCCAAATCGAGATGGCAAGAAAGGGTTTGGCGGTTGTATTTTTTGCGGAGAAAAAGGTTCAGGTGAAAATATTGACGGA
>JAZRVS010000058.1:0-5635 GCA_045599365.1 Bacteroidales bacterium | reverse complement strand
GAGATAAGAGATAAGAGATAAGAGATAAGAGATAAGAGATAAGAGATAAGAGATAAGAGATAATTGCTAATCGCTTACAAATGATTTTACATTTTCGTAGGTTAATTCTATCAATTTCTTCAGAGCTTTATCGCTCACCCATGCTACGTGCGGTGTTATGAGTATTTTATTTTGAATTGAATCATCAAGAAGCGGCGATTCAATAGGAAGAGGTTCTTTTTCCATAACGTCAAGTGCGGCACCAGCAATACAATTTTCTTGTAAAGCTTGAGCTAAATCTGTTTCTTTTATAATTCCACCGCGACCAACATTGACAATGTATGCAGACTGTTTCATCAATCGTAATTGGGTTATGCCAATTAAACCTTTTGTTTGTTCGTTGAGAGGAGAGTGAATTGAAATAATATCAGATTTTTGTAATAGTTCTTGTAATGTAACTTCTTGATAATCTGTTGTATGGTTGCTTCCAGAAGTGGAATAATAAATGATGTTGCAACCAAAAGCATTGGCAACTTCAGCAACACGTCGTCCAATAGTTCCTAAACCAATAATTCCCCATGTGCGACCAGATAATTCCAAATAGCCAGGACCGATGTGGGTAAAAAGTTGTTGGCGTGAATATTGTTTTGATGCGACAAATTTAGAAAAATAAGATGTATGTTGTAATAAGGATAAAAGTATTGCAAATGTATGTTGTACAACACTTTCAGTTGAATATCCAGCAACATTTTTAACAACGATTCCTTTTTCTTTTGCGTATATCAAATCAACATTGTTCATGCCAGTTG
This sequence comes from Bacteroidales bacterium, assembly GCA_045599365.1. Taxonomy (GTDB): domain Bacteria; phylum Bacteroidota; class Bacteroidia; order Bacteroidales; family UBA1715; genus UBA1715. The sequence goes on along the minus strand of JAZRVS010000058.1, from coordinate 4,847 downwards.
CCATTATGCAGATAAGGCGAAGGTTGGGACAAGCATCCATAATTTGCTTGTCAATAATGACTTTGTTGGTAATAACGATAGAGGCATTTCCAATGTGCGAAAGACGTTCATCGGTATTTGTTGTTGCATAAACGTGTAGTTCGCCAAAAGTTTTGAAAGAATCAAATGTTGAATTTTTGCCAATAGTTGCGGCATCAAGAACGACAAGCATAAGGGAGTTAAGAATTAAGAGTTAAGAATTACGAGTTAAGAATTAAGAGTTAAGAATTAAGAGTTGATGGTTATGATTTGTAAAAAAATTAGAGACGTTGTTTTTACGTCTCTAATCTTTATTTATTTAAAATGATACAAATTTTATTTACCCATTGAAATTAGGAATTCATCATTGTCTTTGGTTAAAGGCATTTGTTTGCTTAAAAATTCCATTGCTTCAACAGGTGTCATATCAGATAAATAATTGCGTAAAATCCAACATTTATTAAGTCGTTCTTTACCAATCAAAAGATCATCACGGCGAGTACTTGATAAATTAACGTCAACAGCAGGGTAGATACGTTTATTGGCAATCTTTCTATCCAGTTGCAATTCCATATTACCAGTACCTTTGAACTCTTCAAAAATAACATCGTCCATTTTTGAACCTGTTTCGGTAAGAGCGGTTGCTATAATTGTCAGAGAACCACCATTTTCTATATTACGAGCAGCGCCAAAGAATCTCTTAGGTTTGTGCAGTGCATTTGCATCAACACCACCAGAAAGAATTTTTCCAGACGCAGGTTGAGCCATATTGAAAGCACGAGCTAAACGAGTGATAGAGTCTAGAAGAATACAAACATCGTGACCGCATTCAACCAAGCGTTTTGCTTTTTCAAGAACAATATTGGCGATTTTTACGTGTCTTTCTGAAGGCTCATCAAATGTAGAAGAAATGACTTCTGCATTTACGCTACGTTTCATATCAGTAACTTCTTCAGGACGTTCATCAATAAGTAAAATTAAAAGATATACTTCGGGGTGATTATCGGCAATAGCGTTAGCAATACCTTTTAATAATGTAGTTTTACCTGTTTTGGGTTGAGCAACAATCAAACCGCGTTGCCCTTTCCCAATAGGAGTGAACAAATCAATAATTCTTGTTGATAAGTCATTGTGTCCGTTGCCAGTAAGATTGAATTTTTCTTCTGGGAAAAGTGGAGTAAGATGGTCAAAATGAACACGATCGCGAACTTCATCAGGAGTTCGTCCATTTATTTTTTCAACACGAACTAACGGAAAATATTTTTCACCTTCTTTTGGGGGACGAATAGGACCTTCTACTGTATCACCAGTCTTTAGACCAAATAATTTTATTTGAGATTGACTTACGTAAATATCGTCAGGTGATGTTAGATAGTTATAATCGCTTGATTTTAAGAATCCATGACCTTCTTGCATAATGTCAAGGACACCGCAACCTGTGATTATACCATCGAATTCTGAATGTCTATTTTGTTGATTTTGGTTATTTTGATTGTTTTGCTGTTGCTTGTTTTGTGGTTGAGGCTGTGGTACAATGTCATTTTTTTGTTCCACAGTTTTTTCTTGTGCAATCACCAATTGTGGTGCTTCAACAGACTTTTCTTCTTTTGTTTCCGCAATCGGTTGGTCAATTAGGAAAATTTCTTGTTGCATAGGAACTTTCTGTTTTTCGTTTTCAGAAATTTCTACTTTTTCAACTTTAGCAATTGTAACCCTTTTGCGTTTTCTTTCTTTTTTTTCTGTTGGAGTCGTTTGTGCAACAGATTTTTCGGTTTCGTTTAGGTTTTCCGATTCCATTATGAATTATTTGATTTTATAAAAATTAACAACATGCATTGGGGATAATGCACTACGAATTAATAACAATATATATGTATTTTCTATATTCAAAATTGTTGGATTTCGATTTCGCGCCTCATAAGGAGTGAGGTTGTAGCAAAATCGCGTGCAATAATACGGAGTTTTGCGGAATTACAAACAATTTTTATTAAAAATTTCAAAAAAATAATGATTTGTTAACATATTGTTGAAAACTTGTGAATAGGTTGTTAATATGTTTAAGAGCATTTATACCCCTTTTACTATAAAAAATCAACACATTTGCACGATTGTATATTCATAAAATATTAAAATAACAGTAAAATGAAGAAAATTTTTCTTTCGCTTGTTGCAATTGCTGTTTCAGCAATTGTTTCGTTTGCTCAAAATTATCCATTCCCAATGAATGAAAGTGGGTATTCGTATCCGTATGGAATTACCGCGACAACTCCTGATAATGCAACTATTCAGTCTAAATTTGAATCTTGGGAGGATAGTTATTATGAGGAAAGTGGAGATTTGGCACGTATTAAATTTAATCCAACGTCACAAACCGTTTCAGAAGGTATTGGCTATGGTATGTTGATATACGTGTATATGGCCAATTCAAAGAATAATACCAAATGTCAAAATCATTTTGATAAGTTGTATGCATATTATTTGAAGTTCAAAGATTCCAATGGATTAATGCATTGGAAAATAAATGGATTTTCTAATGTGAGCGAGTCGGGAGCAGCGACAGATGGTGATTTGGACGTTGCATTGGCATTATGTCTTGCTGCAAAACAATGGGGTAGTTCTAGTACATGGGATTATGCAAAAGAAGCTCGTATTATATGTAATAAGATTTATGATAAAGAAACTGCTACAAATGACGGTTTGTTTGTTCTAAAGCCTGGAGATATGTGGAATGACAAGGCAAATCCTTGTTATTTTACACTTGCATCTATAAAACTTTTTAGTCAAGCACAAAGCGATTTGAAATTTGAATCAACGAGAGATTGGGATAAATTGTATAATGGTTGTGTATCGTTTTTGAAGAAAAGTCAAAAAAATGGTTTGTGGCCAGATTGGAGTTATTGGAATGGTTCTGTAGAAACAAATACATACGGTTGGGATGCATGTCGTACACCTTGGCGTGTAGCATGGGACTACTTGTGGTTTGGAAATACAGATAGTAAAGCTATGTTAGCAAATACTATTGCATTTATGGATACTAAAGGTATTATAGGGACACCAGCTAATGCTGAAGACTATAAAAACTTAAGTGGAAGTGGATATTCATCTGTACAATCGGGTGGAAATTATGGTAAAAGTAATTCTGCTTTTACGGGTGGTTTTGCAAGTGCTTTGATGTCTGATAATACACAACAAACAAACCTTGATAAATATTATAAACAAATAAAAGGTAGAAGTGAAAAAGACTATTATGCACCAACATTGCAAATTCTCTATCTTCTTACTCTTTCTGGTAATGCTGCAAATTTCTTTGATGTAGAAGGTGGAGCGCCAGTAAATCCAACAATAACTACAGCAGAAACTGATGGTTCAAAAATTACGTTGAATTGTTCTAAAAAAATGGCTTCATCAACAAATTACAGCAACTTTACCATATATAAAAATGGAACAGCCCAATCCAATGTAATATCATCAATGAGTGTTTCTGGAACTGCAATTACGTTGAATCTAAAAAATATAGAAATAACATCGTCTGATATTATTTCTATTTCGTACAATGGGACAACGCTTAAAAGTGAAAGTGGCGAAACACTTGGTACTGTTGTAAAAATGTCTGTTAAAAATAATGTATCTGGTGGTAGTTCTATTATTGCTGACTGCGAAGATGTGGTAACACTTACTGGTGGAGCATGGTACACATATAATGATTCTGGTGATGGTGGTATGTCAACAGTAACGCCAACGTCAGGAGAAGATTTTGTGATGACTGCTGGTGGTGCAAACGGAACAGCATACGCAGCAAAAATGACAGGAACTTTGAATAAAGGAGAACTTACTTACGATCCATTCGTTGGTATGGGTTTCAATATGATGGACGATGAAAAAGATGCCTACGATTGTACGGGATCTACTGGTATAAAATTCTATCATAAAGGTTCCGCTGTTGTTATTTCTGCTAAAACAACAGATGTGGACGATAGTGATTACTATGCGTATACAATAGATCAACATTCTAATTGGACTTTAGTGGACTTGAGTTGGGATGAGTTTGCTCAAGCTGGTTGGGGAACTGCAGAAAATTTCGATCTTGCGCATATTACAGGTTTCCAATGGCAATTTCAACAACCAAGTGGTTCTTGTGAAGTTTGGATTGATGAAGTTACAATTGAAGGTATTACAATTGAAGGTGGAGAAACAGACGATGATGTTGATCGTTCAAAATTAGCAGCAACATTGTCAACCGCAAATACATTGTTGAGTGGGGCAACGACAGCTGTATATCCACAATCTGCAATAACAACATTTGCAAATGCAATTGACGCTGCAGCAACAGTTCACGATACACCAACGTCAACACAAGACGAAATTGATGCTGCAAATACAGCATTGACAAAAGCAATAGCAACATTTAAAGCAACTGGAGTTGATAATTCTACACTTCTTGCAACAATTGCAACAGCAGAACAATTGTATAAGTCTGCAACGACAACAAAATATCCACAATCGGCAATAAATGCGTTAAATAGTGCTATTTCAACTGCAAAAACAGCAAGTTCTTCTACATCACAAACAACATTAGATAACGCAAACAAAACATTGTTGGCTGCTATTGAAACATTCAAAGCTTCTGAAATTTCTACTGGTGAAAAAGAAACTCTTCTTACTGGAGCAGAAGAAGCTACAACAATTACTGGTGGAGCATGGTACACATATAATGATTCAAATGATGGTGGAAAATCAACAGTAACTCCAACGTCAGGAAAAGATTTTGTGATGACTGCTGGTGGTGCAAACGGAACAGCATACGCAGCAAAAATGACAGGAACTTTGAA
>JAZRVS010000057.1:0-2687 GCA_045599365.1 Bacteroidales bacterium | reverse complement strand
GACCGGTTGCTGTTCTACTTGCACCTACAAACGGTAAACTGATCTCTTTTAATGATGTGCAATCTTGGAATGCACCTTTGCCTATGCTTGTAACGCTGTTTGGTATTGTTATGCTTGTCAAACCACTGCAATATTCGAAGGCATAAGAACCTATGCTTGTCACACCATTGCCTATCGTCACGCTTGTCAAACCACTGCACAAAGTGAAGGCATTAGCACCAATTGTTAGAACCGCATTCCCTATATATAAATCAACAAGATTACTACAAGACATAAAAGCCGAATTGCCAATGGACGTAACCTTTTCAGGAATAACTAAATTTTTAAAGCCTATATCGCCATAAAATGCGTATGAACCAATTGTTGCAAGTTTTTCTGGCAATGCCACGTCTTTTAACTTGCCACAACTATAAAAAGATGATTCCCCAATTGATGTGATGTTACTATTGAATTTTACGTTCTCTAAAGAATCACAATCGTAAAATGTTTGTGATTGAATTGTAGTTATTCCAACCGGTATTTCGATATCAGTTAAGGCATCACAATTTTTCATTGCTTGTTCTCCAAGATATGTTAAATCTTCCGGCAAATCAAAAACGTCAAGTTTAGAACAGTTTCTGAACGCATAATTACCAATGGACGTTATTTCACTATTCAAGTTAATTTCGGTAATATTCACACAATTCATAAACGCCGCAGAATATATCTTTGTTGCGTCAGTAATTGTTACTTTGCTTATTGATGAAGGGATATAGTAATAATATGATTGAAATGCGTATCCACTGCTTGAAATAGTATAATCTCTACATGAATACTGCCATGTTGTCCCAGATGGTTGAGAAAAAGTAGTATAATAGGAGTATGTTGTGTTTTGCCCAACTTTGTAATCCATAAAGTTAGTGCTGATACTAGTTCCATATGGATAATAATGTGAATCATAGTAATAGCCTAGCGCACTACATATTCCAGATACTTGTGCTTCGAACCTTGAACTAGAAGAAGCATAACCATAGCACGTATTATTTTCTCCACCAAAAACACCATGTTGATAAGAATAGCTACTGTCGTACGCAGATGAAACAGTTGTATAACCAAACACATACCCAAACGTTGCAGAAGGACCGGTTGCTGTTCTACTTGCACCTACAAACGGTAAACTGATCTCTTTTAATGATGTGCAATCTTGGAATGCACCTTTGCCTATGCTTGTAACGCTGTTTGGTATTGTTATGCTTGTCAATCCACTGCAAGAAGAGAATGCACCTTCGCCTATGCTTGTAATGGGCAAACCGTTATAAGTTGACGGAATGGTTAATGCAACAATATTCTTATTTTTCACACCTGTTATGGTATAAGAACTTCCATCTCCGTTCAATTTAAGCGTTAAAGTATCAGCATATTGCCATGCTCCACACCTTGCACAAATCCCGTTGACGTAATCGTGTCCTGCAGGGATTTCTTGATAAGTTGTGTAATCGCATCTTGAACACGTATCATACGCATACCAACCCACTTCCGTGCAAGTTGCACCTTTTGCATCATGATGAATTATATCGTGTCCTGCAGGGATTTCTTCATATGTAGTATAATCACATCTTGAACATATATCATACGCATACCAACCCACTTCCGTGCAAGTTGCGTCTTTTGCATTATGATGAGTTATATTATGTCCAAGTGCGGGGATTTCAACGTACGTCGTATAATCGCATTTTGAACACGTATCATACGCATACCAACCCACTTCCGTGCAAGTTGCGTCTTTTGCGTCATGATGAATTATATCATCGTCAAGTGCGTGAATATCCCCATCAGTGCAATGTACGATACAACAACTGGAAGTATCGTTTCCCTTCCAACTTGTGCCTTTTTTAACGCCATTCCATTGCGATATCGTTCCCGTAAACATTATGCTTGTCAAATCACTGCAGTCAGAGAAAGCGGACTGATAAATCACTTTCGTATTTGGATGTATTTCACAACTTGTGATTGATGTGTTTTTTGCCTTCATCAAAACAACATATGGATTTGTATCATTTCCAAGATAATATGCATTGTCATATTCATTATAAACAAGGTTATTGCATCCAGAGAAGGCATATTCACCTATGCTTGTCACACTGTCTGGGATTGTTATGCTTGTTAAACCACTGCATCCAGAGAAAGCATATTTATTTATTGTCTTTATTGTATTTGGAATTGTTATATTTGTTGCATTGCCGACATAATCAACAAGAGTTGTGCCATCATAAATGACCAAACCATTTTCATCTGTTGTAAGTTTGCTCCCGTTTTCTTCGGTATAAACATTGAGTGCATAATAACCAACATAGCCATTCGATGATGAACCTGCTGTTATCGTAAGAGACGATTTATTCCATACTTCCACAAGTTTATAACAATATCTGAAGGCATAATCACCTATGCTTGTCACACTGTCTGGGATTGTTATGCTTGTCAAACCTTTGCAATTATAGAAAGCACCATACAATATTTTTCCGCCTGTTATCGTCACACTCTTGAGCGACGTTGGAATATAATAGTTTGCCGAAAGGGAGAGCACACTGTATCTTTGTTCCGTTTTAGTTCCACCCATATATGAACTTGTGCCAAAGATATAGCCAAACAACGTGGATTTAGATGCTGACGTTGCAGTTTTGCTTCCACCTACAAATGGCAACGTTATG